>NZ_DBGS01000097.1:0-14502 GCF_002295455.1 Thalassospira sp. UBA848
AGCGTCATGCCGCGAATGGCGGTGCCGTCAATATGGGTGATGAAGTCGCCCGGCTGCAGACCAGCCTTTTCGGCCGGGGTGTCATAGATCGGCGCGATGACTTTAACAAAGCCGTCTTCCATGGTGACTTCGATACCAAGGCCGCCGAATTCGCCGCGGGTATCGACCTGCATTTCCTCGAAATTATCCATATTCAGATACGACGAATGCGGATCAAGCGACGTCAGCATGCCGTTGATGGCTGCTTCGATCAGTTGTTTATCATCGACGTCTTCGACGTATTTGCCTTTGACCTGTTCGAATACATCACCGAACAGGTTGAGCAGGCGATAGGTCTCAGCCGAGGAGGTTGAAGATTGCGCCAAACCTGGCGACGCAAGGCCGAGAGTCATGCCGGTCGCGAGTGCGAGTACTGCCAATCGAGAGGTTTTCATCCACTTACCTTGCCGTTTTTCGAGGCCAGCCATGGAAGCGGATTGATTGCTTCCCCGTTCTGGCGCATCTCCAGATATAGTTTTGGCGAAGTTTCACCCATAATACCAACAGGTTCGCCCGCCAATAGATATTGTCCTACCACACTGTCGAGCCGATCAAAACCGGCGATAAGGCTATGGTATCCTTCGCCGTGTTCGATAATCAAGAGTCGGCCATAACCGCGGAAGGGCCCGGCAAAGACAACTTTGCCGTCAAAAGGCGAGACAACCTGTGCATTTGCGCGTGTGCTGATCTCAATTCCCTTCGACCGGTTTACGGTCAAACCATCCGGGCCGCGTGATTTTTCACCAAAAAGTGTAACGACTTTACCGCTGGCGGGCATCCTGAGGTTGCCTTGTGCCAGTGTGATTGAACTGCCAACGGCAAATTCTTCTTCGTCGCTTGTGTCGTTGGTTCCGCTGTCGTTACTGCTTGCGGGTTCGGTTTTGCTTTCAGGTGGTGGTGGCGGTGTGTTTTTGGCAATCGTTGTTGCGCCAAGCGTATCGGCATCCGGTTCGGTGCGCGCTGCAAGCCGCATGTCCGGACGGGACCGCGGCACCGGCAGGCCTTCGGCGCGATTTTGCAAATTGCGCAAAAGTTCGCCCAGAGATTTTGCCTCATCGGCCAGCGCGCTGACCGCCTTGGCGGCTTCTTCGGCTTCGGCCTCTGTCTGGGCGCGCAGGCGGCGCTTTTCATCAAGCAACGCTGAGAGGGATGCGCGTTCTTGCTGCAATTCTTGGGTGGCGGCGGCCAACTCGCTGCGACGATTGCGGATATCTTCGCGCAGGGTGGCGATCTCGCCCAGTTCCTTGCGCAGGTCACGCGCGTGTTGCTCGACACCGGGCAGGGCGGCTTTCAGCAATACCGCCGAACGCAGTGTATCCTGTGGCGATGTTGGCAGGGCAATGACGGCTTCTGGCGGCGTGGTCGAAAGACGCTGCAGGGCCATGAGAATGCGGGCATATTGCCCGGCCTTGTCTTCCAGACTGGTGGCAGCAACCTTTTCACGCGCTTCAAGGTTTTCTAGCTGATCTTCCAGATCGGTCAGGGTGGTTTCAAGGCGCTGTGCGCGTCTGGCGACGGAAATCGCCTCGGACTGAAGGGCTTGTTCCTCGGTCCAGAGTTCACGTGATTTGCGTGACAGGAATTCTTCCTGTTTTTGCTGTTCGGAAAGCTGGTTTTCAAGTTGATCGAGCTGCTGATCAACTTTTTGCAACGATTGGGCAAAAGAAGGCGCAGCCCCGCCTGCAGCAAAAACCGCAAATGCGATCAGCGCAGGCAGGGCGATCTCATAAGCTAGCTTAGCTCGCAAGAAGCGCGTCATTTTCTTTCATGCCCTTAAGCAAGGGTTTTCCGGTCATCTCGGCCGGTTGCGGCACGCCAAGCAGTTGCAGCAGGGTCGGTGCGACATCGGCCAAACGCCCATCTTCCAATGTTACTCCTTCCGGACCGTTAACAAGGATGGTCGGAACGAGATTAAGCGTATGTGCGGTGTGCGGTTCGCCGGTTTCAGGATCGACCATCACTTCGCAGTTACCGTGATCGGCGGTGACAAATGCAACGCCGCCCACCGACTTGATCGCGTCAATCACCTTGCCAAGGCAGGTGTCAACGGCTTCTGCCGCCTTCGTGGCCGCTTCAAGAATGCCGCTATGGCCGACCATGTCGGGGTTCGCGAAGTTCAGGATAATGGTGTCGTATTTTTCCGACTTTATGGCCGCAACCAGCTTTTCGGTAACTTCCGGCGCAGACATTTCCGGCTGCAGGTCATAGGTCGCGACTTTGGGGGACGCGACCAGAATGCGTTCTTCGCCGTCAAAAACCTGTTCTTCGCCGCCATTAAAGAAGAAGGACACATGCGGGTATTTTTCGGTTTCGGCGATACGAAGCTGCTTCATGCCTGCCTTGGAAACCACTTCGCCAAAGATGTTTGGCAGGGTTTGCGGCGGATAGATCGCATCCATGTATTTGGCATGTTCGGACGAATATTCGACCATCCCGGCCTGCACGGCGAATTTCACCGGCGTGCCGCGGTCAAACCCGTCAAAATCCGGTGCGCAGAGGGCTGCCAGAATTTCACGCGCACGGTCCGCGCGGAAGTTGGTCATCAGAAGGCCATCGCCATCTTTCATGCCAGCATAATCGCCAATCACGGTCGGCAGGACGAATTCGTCTGTGGTGTCGGCTTCATAGGCCTTGGCAATCGCAGCCTCGGCACTTTCGGCTGTGCGGCCATCGGCGTAATTTTTGCCCTGAACCATGGTGAAATAGGCCTGGCTTACGCGTTCCCAGCGATTGTCGCGGTCCATGGCGTAATAGCGGCCGGTGACTGTGGCGATTTCAACATTGGCATCGCCAATCAGGGCGCGGAATTTCTCAAGGAATTTGGCGGCACTTTTCGGTGCGGTATCACGACCATCAAGATAGGCGTGGATTTTTACCGGTACACCGGCAGCCGCAATGATTTTGGCAAGGGCGGCCATGTGCGCCTGATGGGAATGCACCCCGCCCTCGGACAGAAGGCCCGCGATATGGCAAACGCCTTTGGAATCGGACAGTTTGGCAATGATCTTTTTGACGGTGTCGGTTTCGGCGATGGTGCCGGTTTTGACGGCCTCGTCAATTTTGGGCAGTTCCTGCATGACGACGCGGCCAGCACCAAGGTTCATGTGACCGACTTCCGAATTGCCCATCTGACCTTCGGGCAGGCCAACATCCAGACCGCAGGCCTTGAGGAACCCGGTTGGATTATTGGCGTAAAGGTCATCCCAGACAGGCGTGTTGGCAAGCGCAACAGCGTTGTTCTTGCTTTCTTCGCGATAACCCCAGCCATCCAGAATGCACAGCACCACAGGGCGCGGGCGCTTTACGGAATTCGATACAGTCACGTTCATAAACCCCACAGATAAAGTAAAAGGCTGAATGTCCCGTAAATATGGTGACTTACGGGATGTTTCGCCATTAATCCTGTTATGCGGGCAGGGTGGGTCAACCTTCGCACACAACAGGTGCATGAATTGTCCCGGCAATTTAGCACGATTGCCGGTATGTAACAGTATCCGTCGCAGAAAATTTTGCAGATGCACACCAGTTCTTTTGACAGTGTCTAAAGACGCAGATAGTGTTCAATCTGACGGTGAACCTCTGAGGTGGCAGAAATGCCATTTCGCACCGTGACGGGAGAGTTCGGATGTCACGCGAATTGCGTGATGGACGGCGCCGAAGGAGCAATGCCTCATAAACACTCTCAGGCAGATGGACCGTCACGGATAGAGGCTCTGGAGAGAGAAACCAAAAAGCGTCTGGGAGAAAGCGCTGGTCAGGTTTCCACCGAAGGATAAACGCCATTTGCGCGATCATGATCGCGCGTTGGCGGATAATCTCAGGTCACGGGACAGAGGGGGCAAAAACACCGGTTCGTAAACAGCGCGAAAACAAGCGCTTTATTGAGCCGTGAAGGAGGCCCTTGATGACGAATCCCGCGACTAATCCCTCTTCGGGATCGCAAAACAATTCCCAGCACGACGTCAACCTGTCCGTTGTCGACCTTTACACGATCGGCATTGGCCCATCGAGTTCGCATACGGTTGGCCCGATGCGTGCGGGTTATCGTTTCTGCCTTGAACTGGAATCGCGCAATCTTTTGCAAAACACCGGCAGTGTCGTGGTTGATCTTTATGGTTCGCTTGCCCTGACGGGCAAGGGGCACGCAACCGATACCGCCGTGATCATGGGCCTGAATGGCAAGCGCCCGCGCAACATTGATCCTGATGATATTGTGCCAACAGTTGCGGCAATTGATGAAACCAACCTTCTGCAGCTTTACGGCCAATATCCGGTGTCGTTTAACCGCGATAACAATCTGGTGTTTCATTTCACCGAAACCCTGCCGCAGCATCCCAATGGTATGCGCATTACCGCCTTTGACCGCGATGGCCTGAAGATCCACAGCCAGGAATATTTCTCGGTCGGGGGTGGCTTTATCGTCTCAAGCGATGATCACGGGGCGGAGTATTCCGGCGATAACATTACCTTGCCATTTCCGTTCTCTTCTGCGGATGAACTTATGGAAATCTGCAAGCGCGAAGGTCGATCCATCGCGGAAATCATGATGGAGAACGAGCAAAGCTGGCGCAGCCCGGAAGAAACCATCGCCTTTGTCGATCGTGTCCACGACGCGATGATGTGCTGCATTGACCGTGGCATCCGTACCGATGGCATTTTGCCCGGTGGGCTTAATGTCAAGCGGCGGGCATCGAAGCTTTATAAAGAACTGACGGAAAAGCCCGAGGCGGGCCTGCGCGATCCGCTGACCGTGATTGACTGGGTTAATCTTTATGCCTTGGCCGTGAACGAAGAAAATGCTGCAGGCGGGCGGGTTGTTACCGCGCCGACCAATGGGGCGGCGGGCGTTATACCCGCTGTACTGCGCTACTACGAAAAGTTTGGTGCCAATGCCAATCAGCACAATATACGTGAATTCCTGTTAACCGCGGCGGCGATCGGGTCAATCTATAAAAAGCGTGCCTCAATCTCGGCGGCCGAAGTTGGCTGTCAGGGCGAAGTTGGGGTTGCCTGTTCGATGGCGGCTGGTGCGTTGTGTGCGGTTCTGGGTGGAACGCCAGAGCAGGTCGAAAACGCTGCCGAAATCGGCATGGAACATAACCTTGGTCTGACGTGCGATCCGATTGGTGGTCTGGTGCAGGTACCTTGCATCGAACGCAACACCATGGGCGCGGTCAAGGCGATCAACGCCGCACGCCTGGCCTTGCGTGGTGACGGCCAGCATACCGTGTCGCTTGATAAGGTGATCGAGACCATGCGCCAGACGGGACTCGACATGCAAAGCAAGTACAAGGAAACCAGTCAGGGCGGTCTTGCGGTCAATGTCAACGTGGTCGAGTGCTAACCCCAAGTCTTAAGAATAGGGTAGAAAACCGGGCTTTTTGACATCTGTAATGTAAATTGGCCGGTTTTCTGTGCTTGTTTCTTGCGACTTGCGGTTGGTGTTTTGCTATGATTTTCCGACTAAAAAATAGGGGCAAAGACCCCAATATCGGTTGGACATAGACATGAGCAAAAAACTGTTCCGCATTTATATCGCGGTCAGTCTGGATGGCTTCATTGCGCGCGCTAATGGTGCGGTGGACTGGTTGGGGGAATATGACCCGGCCGAGTTCGGCTTTGATGACTTTCTGGACTCCGTTGGTACCCTGATCATCGGGCGAAACACCTTTGATCAGGTGATGGAATTTGGCGATTGGCCTTATGAGGCCCGTCGCACAATCGTTCTGACATCACGGGATCTGCCCCGGGACCGGCCCGCCAATACCGAGGCCTATGGCGGAAGCATCATCGAACTGGTCGATCAGTTGCGTGACCGTCGGGCCGGCGACGGAGATATCTGGGTCGTCGGCGGGGGCAGTGTGGTAACACAGTTCCTGTTTGGCGGCTTTGCTGATCAGCTGGATATCTTTACGATCCCGGAAGTGCTGGGCGATGGCATTTCATTGTTCGGGCGTGATGCCGGGGGGATCAAGCCCCGGCTGCTGGCATCCGAGCGATACAATTCCGGCGTTGTGCGCAGCCAGTACGGCTTGGCGTAAGCACAAACAAACAGCACAGACCGCATCGGAATCGCGATGCGGTCTGTGCTTTTCTGTGCCGGTTTTAAAGCGGGTAGAAGCTTAGATTTCCTCAAGTGCCTCAAGCGATTCCGGCAGTATTTGACCACCGTCGACGACGATCTGCTGGCCGGTGATGTAAGCGGCTTCATCAGATGCAAAGAACAGCGCGGCATTGGCAATATCCGCGACACTGCCCAGGCGTTTGAGCGGGATCGAGTTGGCCATGGAATCAAGATATTCCTGACCAAGATCAGCAAGGCCTTCTGTCATGATATTGCCGGGCATGACGGCATTGATCGTCGTGTTATAGCGTGACAATTCCATGGCTGCGGTCTTGATAAAGCCAAGCTGGCCTGCCTTTGACGCACCATAATGCGACCACCCCGGATAGCCCGTCACCGGCCCGGTGATCGAGGATGTGATCACCACGCGACCCTTGCCGCTTTTTTCGAAATAGGGGATGCAGGCCTTCACGCACAAAAAGCTGCTTTTAAGGTTGGTCGACATCACCTGATCCCAGTCGTCCGCTGTCATGTCGACCATCTTGATCTGCGGGAAGATGCCGGCATTGGCGCACAGGATATCAATCCCGCCAAAGGTCTTTGCGGTGTATTCCGCGAGTGCAGAAACCTGATCGAAATCCGACACATCACACAGGAACTTGTCAGCCGTGCCCCCGGCGGCCTTGATTTCATCGACGGTGGCTGCCGCGTCCTTTTCGGTGCGGGCGGCAATCATGACCTTTGCACCCTTGCTGGCAAATACCATGGCAATACCCTTGCCAATGCCCTTGGAGCCACCGGTGACGATGACGCTTTTGCCGGAAATCGAAGTCAGCATGGTCGATCCTTTCGTGAAGTCATTGGGCAATGCGCCAGCTTTGTGCCGGGTTCGCTTGTTGCCGGTTCCCTGATTGTGCGCTGCGTTATATTTTCTTGATGATTGGTCGAAATATTCCGTGATGCAACAAAAAATGTTGCAAGTTACACATTTTGTGCCGCATTATTCACAAAATGGCGCTGGGACGGCGCGGGATCCCGTTCCAATGGCGGTCAAGGTTGAGCGACAGGAGGCACCGTTTGGGCGGCATTTACGATGACAACATGATTGATGTCCTGAAGGCCGGGGCGGCATCGGTTCTGCCCGGATGGGGCATGGCACCAGATACCGATGTGTCGTTACTGACCGTTTCGGAAAACGCGACCTTTTTGGCAACGGACCCAAACAGTGGTGCGAAGCTGATCTTGAGGGTGCATCGACCGGGCTATCACACGCGTGCGGAAATCGAATCTGAATTGGCCTGGATCAATGCCCTTCGTGCTGCTGAGGTCGTCGATACACCCAAGCCGCGCCTGCGCAGTGACGGGTCGCTGGTCGCCGAATTCGATCAGGGGGGCGTCAGTCGCCATGTGGTTGCCTTTGATTTCATGAGTGGTTCTGAACCTTCCGCCGATGAGGCATTGGTTGATGGGTTCTTCAAGCTGGGCGCGATCAGTGCACGTCTGCACGGGCATGCGCGGCAATGGACGCGGTCGGTTAATTTTGTCCGCAAGAGCTGGACGTTTGACACCACCCTTGGTGCCAATCCGCATTGGGGAGACTGGCGCGCAGCCCCCGGCCTTGATAACGATGGTTTGGAATTGCTTGAGCGACTGTGCAGCCATCTTGATCAAAAATTGTCGACTTTCGGGATGGGCAATGATCGGTTCGGGTTGATCCATGCCGATCTGCGTTTGGCCAATCTGTTGGTCGATGGTGAACGACTTGGTGTGATTGATTTCGATGACTGCGGTTTTGGGTGGTTTGGCTATGACTTTGCGGCAGCGATCAGCTTTATCGAACTTGATCCGATAATCCCGGCACTTAAGGAAGCATGGATCGAAGGATACAGGACCGTTGCGCCATTTTCGGCCAGTGATGCGGCGATGCTTGATAGCTTTGTGATGCTGCGTCGCCTGCTTTTGACCGCCTGGATCGCAAGCCATCCGGAAACGCCGACCGCACAGGAAATGGGTACGGGCTTTACGGCAGGGACCCTGCAAATGGCACAGGATTATCTGACGGCCGAAGGTGCAAAATGAAGCCTGTGCGCCCCATCCTTGATATGAATGCCTATGATGGCAAAACGTCACCCGGTCAGCTCAAGGCTGGAGATGACTTGCTGTCACGGCGCACCCGGAACTTCGGTGCAGCATCGGTCTTGTTTTACCGTGATCCGATTGAAATGGTGTCGGGGGCAGGCTGCTGGATGACGGCGGCGGACGGCACCAGTTATCTTGATTTCTATAACAACGTCCCATCGGTCGGTCATTGCCATCCGCGTGTTGTTGCTGCCATGGCCGAACAGGCGGCCAAGCTCAATATCAACAGTCGGTATCTGCATCAGACGACAGAGGAATATCTCGACCGCCTGAAGGCGACGTTCCCGGACTATCTTGAAAATGTTGTTCTGACCTGCAGCGGCAGTGAGGCCAACGATCTTGCACTGCGTATTGCTGGACGCGCTACGGGGGCGCGCGGCGTTATCGTGACCGAGTCTGCCTATCACGGGAACACGACGGCAGTGACCGACATTTCTCCATCAGCATTGAAGCGCGGCAACCTGCCCGATCATGTTGTTGCCGTTCCCGCACCGAGCAAACTGACCTATGGCGACAACATAGCCGCCGGTTTCGCCGATGAAGTTCACAAGGCCGCACTTGTTCTAGAGGATCGTGGGCATGGGGTAGCTGCCTTGATCGTGGACAGCATTTTTTCAAGCGACGGTGTGTTTTCCAATCCGCGCGGTTTTCTAAGACTGGCGGTGGCGGTCGCTCATCGGGCGGGGGGGCTGTTTATTGCCGATGAAGTTCAACCGGGTTTTGCGCGAACCGGGGATGCGTTCTGGGGATTTGATCGTCATGACGTCGAACCCGATATCGTCAGCATGGGTAAACCGATGGGCAATGGTTTCCCCATGGCAGGCATTGCGGTGCGCCCGGAACTTTTGAATGCGTTTTGCGAAGACGTTGGTTATTTCAACACCTTTGCCGCAAGCCCTGTGGCATCGGCGACGGGATTGGCAGTGTTAAATGTTATCCGTGATGAGAGCCTTCAGGGAAATGCTGCACTTTCCGGCAACTCATTGCGTGAAGGGTTGCTGCATCTGGCCGATATTGATGGACGCATCAGTGATGTACGTGGTGCGGGCTTGTTTATCGGTGTTGATCTGTCCCCGGACGGCGATCCGACCAAACCCTGCGGGCAACTGGTCAGTGATGTGATCAATGCCATGCGCGAACATCGCGTTCTGATCGGTGCGGCCGGGAAACATGGTCAGACATTGAAAATACGTCCGCCACTTTGCCTGAAGTCGTCCGAGGTCGATTTCTTTATCGATGCACTGGCAAAGTCCCTGCGGTCCTGTCGCTAGGGGGGTGGGCGGAGAGGTCAGGTTTTCGTAGCAGCCTTGATGATACAACCGCTTCCCCGGATGGTTTCATCAAGCACCCCCATGGGGTGTTCATCCGTGACAAGAACATCGACCGATGTCCAGTCGCAATAGCGCGCCGGGAAGGCCTGATTGAACTTGGTATGATCGGCAACGATCATGCTGCGGGTGGCGCGTTCCATCATGACGGAATAAACGTCAGCCGCCTCGATCAGCGCATCGCTTGCCCCGTCACCATCAAGGCCGCTGGCACCCAGAATGGCCCATTCCACCCGATAATTTTCAAGAAACCGCACGGTCTGCGCGCCATGCATCGCACCTTCCTGTGCGTGATAAAGCCCAGGCGCCATGATGACCCGGATCGTCGGATTGATGGCAAGAACCGTGGCCACACCGAAAGAATGGGTGATCACGGTCAGATCGGTCATGGTCACGGCCAATCGTTTGGCGACATGAACTGTCGTGGCACCAGACCCGATCATGATATGGCGTGCCCCGGCCAGAACCGGCACGGATTGTTTGGCGATGCTTTCGCGTTCGGCAATGTGAAGTTGATGGCGTTCGTTCAGCCCCGGCTCGCTCGCCTGACGGCGAACCGCGCCGCCGTAAGTACGGTTGATCAATCCTTGCGACGTCAGTTCGTCAAAGTCGCGTCGGATGGTCTCATTAGAGACATTCAGGCGTTCGGCCAGATCGGCGATCCGCAATGACGGTTCAAGGTCGAGTTCGCCAAGAATGCGTTGTTGTCGAAGGGTTTTCTTGTTTGCTGCCATGATGCGATGATAGTGTCCGGACCCTCATCGCGCCAGCCGTTTTACGCAATCTGTCAATCGGGATTGAGCCCGTATTTACGGCAGTGGGCGTGGTAGCTGCTGGCCAGTTCGTCGGCCCCGATCAGATTGCCGGCTTCGTCCTTGTAGGTCAGGTGATGTTCAATCGGTTGACCCTGCCAAAGCTTCTCTATTTCGGTGCGTTTTGGTGTCTTGCGGAAATCAGCAATGAAGTTATTGATCGCACACAGCAGTGGATAGGATGCAGGGTCGGCAGCAACTGCCGCCGCATAAAAGAACGGGTGCGACAGGATCGGTTTGGGCAGGACCTCTAGTCGGCCATGCCATGGGCTTTGCGGGTTTTTCGAAGCCCAGTAAAACACCGGATGATCACCGGCAAAGGCATCAATTGCCCCGTCGGCAACCGCATCATGGACGCGCGAGATGTCGCCATAGGCGATCATGTTCGAAAGCTTGGCAATGCCGCCGGGCTTGTTTTCGTTGTCCGCCCAGCGAAGCCCGACGTCTTCAAGCACGGCAAGGGCGGCCGGGTCGTTAACCGTGCCCAGAACCTTGCCCTCAAGATCGGCAATCGTGTTGATTGATGTGTTATCCGGGCTGCGAATCAGCGAAAAGTTAAGGTACGTGTAGGTATCTGAAAACGCGACACCCTTGTAAAAATCACTTGGCGGCAGCGCACACCAGACGACATCAGCTGGCGGCTGTCCGGCCTTTTTGCCGACAAACAGAAGTTCGGTCAAAAGATCCCACGGATGTTCAATGAACTCGCATTGTACGCCGATGGATTTGGCAAAGGCTTCGGCATAGTCGATATCAATGCCATGCAACGGGCCGCCTTTTTGCGGGCGGAAGGATGCACCGACCAGTGCCGGGTCGATCGCAATGCGTATTTTGCCACGGGCCTTGATGTCGGTAAGCCGGTCATAAGCAGGGTCTTCATGGATGTGATTGGTTGCAAGAAATTGCGAAAGCCGCCCTTTGGCCGAGATGGAGTCTTCGGTGCAGTTTGATAGCTTGCCGATTTCACCTGCGGCCCAGGTGACCTTGCCCCGTGCACGCGCAGATGATTCCTTGCTGGCATCCAGCAGTTCGAAGACGACATGGTTATGGCCACTGATATGCTCCAACCGACCCGACATCTCGTGGAAACGGTTTTTCAGATCGCTAAGTGCCTGTTCGATTTCACCCCCGAGACTGTCAAGATCGCGTCCAATACTGACCATGCTATCGCGCAGGGACTGTGTGACGTCGGACAGGTCAATCAGGTCAACCGCCTCGTTGGTGCGTTGCATTGTGCTTTGAGCCAGATTGCCGACTTCCTTTGCAACAACGGCAAAACCGCGTCCGTGCTCGCCCGCGCGGGCTGCTTCGATGGTGGCATTCAGAGCCAAAAGCTTGATGCCTTTGCCGATATCTTCAATCGCGCTCAGAACCTTGGTTGCGCCTTCGGCCTTGGATTCAAGGTCCTGACTGATTTTTTCAAGATCAGTGCGGATCGCATGGGTCTTGGTCGAGACGATTTCGCGCGTGGATTCCTGCACATCATTGGCTGTTGCAGTGCTTTCCTCAATCTCGCGACTGGTTTGTTCAAGCCCGGTACGCAGATTGTTAGAGCGAACATCAATTTCGCGCATCAGGCTGTCCTGGGTTTCACCAGCGGTATTGGCGAATTCCAGCAAATGTTCGATATAGTCAAGGGCAGTTGAAATACCACGCATCAGCGCGTCAAGTTGTTCAGCTTGCGGATCGCTGTGAACAGATTGCATTTCTGCTGATTGCTGCGGTGCGTCCTGATCGATCAAGTCCGCACGCGGTGCCATGATGGTTTCTTCCATTTTCAAAGCCTCACCACTGCCACTGAATTTTGTGAATTTTTATTTCTTCTAAGGAAACCCTATCCTCGGGTGAAAAATGTTGCAAGGCAACATGTTGTGAAAGTTGATAACAGGTCCTGTGACGCGCTGAAGTTGCACTGCTTTTTAAATGCCGCTAGACGATGCTTCTTCGCACAACGGTATTTGATGTTGCGTTGCAAAACCTAACTTTCGGCAATGCCGAACTTGCGGCAATGGGCGTGATACAGGGTGGCCAGTTCATTCTCACCGATCAGGTTTCCAGCCTCGTCCTTGTAGGTCAGATGATGTTGCAACGCTTTACCCTGCCAAAGCTTTTCGATTTCGGCGCGTTCGGACGTGTTGCGGAATTCGGCAATGAATTGGTTGACCGCTGACAAAAGGGTCCATGATGCGGGTTCGGCAGCGACGGCCGCGGTATAGTAATATGGCAGCGGCAGGATATTGCCCGGCAGGACTTCAATCCGCCTATGCCATGGGCTTTCCGGGTTGTTTGCCGCCCAGTGGAAGATCGGCTGATCAACCGCAAAGGCATCAACGGCCCCATCGGCCAACGCATCATGCAGGCGGGTCTGGTCGCTATAGGCGATCAAATTGGAAAGCTTGGCAATGCCCCCTGGCTTGCTTTCATTATCCGCCCAGCGCAGTCCCTGTTCTTCAAGAACCTGAAATGCAACGGGATCATTGATGATGCCCAATACCTTGCCATTCAGGTCAGAAAGACGGTTGATCTCGGTGTTGCCGGCCCGGCGACAAAGCGCAAAGTTGAGATACGTGTAGGTATCGGAATATGCGACCCCTTTATAGAAGTCACTGGGGGGTAGCGCGCTCCAGACCAAATCGGCGCGCGGCGCACCGGGTTTTGGTCCGACGAAAAGAAGTTCGGTCAAAAGATCCCAGGGATGTTCGACAAACTCGCACTCAACACCCAGCCATTTGGCCAAGGCCCTTGCATAATCGGCATCCAGACCGCGCAGCGGATCGTTGGCTTTGAGGCGGAAAGACAACCCCACAAAGGCCGGTTCGATGGCAATGCGTATTTTACCGCGTTCCTTGATGTCGGCCAGACGGTCATATGTCGGATCATCATGCAGATGATGACTTTTCAGGAACCGGCGGAGGTTTTCCTGTGCAGTGGTCGCATTCGAAAGACTTGTGCCAAGCGCGTTGGTATCTTCGTGCGCCCATTTGACTTTGCCACGTGTCCGCGCAGAGGCATCCTTGCTACCTGCAAGCAGCTCAAACACCACCTGATTGTGTTCGGAAATGTCGGATAGCCGCTCGGACATGGTGGCAAAGCGTTCCTGAAGAGTGGTCAATGACCCTTCGATTTCATTGCCAAGACTATCAAGGTCGCTGCTGATATTCGCGATATTCCCGTGAAGGGCTTTCGTGACATCGGAAAGATCAATCAGGTCAACCGCCTCGTGGGTGCGTTGCATCGTGCTTTGGGCAAGGTTGCCGACTTCCTTGGCAACAACAGCAAAGCCTTTGCCGTGATCACCTGCCCGAGCAGCCTCAATCGCAGCATTCAGCGCCAAAAGCTTGATGCCTTTGCCGATATCTTCGATTGCGCTTAGAACCTTGTTGGCGCCCTCCGCCTTGGTTTCAAGTTCGGCGCTGATGCGTTCGAGATCGGTGCGGATGGCCTCGGTTTTTTCAGAGACCGTGGCGCGCGTGGATTCCTGAACCTCCTGGGCAACAGATGTGCTGTTTTCAATTTCAAGGCGTGTATCATCAAGACCGGCGCGCAGATTGCCTGAGCGCACATCAATTTCGCGCATAAGGCTGTCCTGAGTTTCCCCCGCCGTGTCGGCAAATTCCAGAAGATGCTGGATGTAATCGAGTGCAGAGGAAATCCCGCGCATCAAATCTTCGATGCTGGCATTGGTTTGGGCGACTTTGTGCGCAGTGTTGCCATTCTGCGCGGCCAAAATGGTTTGTTCCATGTTCATAGCCTTACGATTGCCCAAGAGTCTTTTTTGATTTTGGGAATATTTGTTTCTTGTAAGGAATGTTAGCGGTGCTTTTGGCATGTTGCAAGGCAGCATGCGCTAGAAGCGAGAAAATATGCTTATTTTCTCGTGCTTTACTTGATCAATTGTATAGGGATATTGGACGGAAGGTGGGGCAGGGTCCCTACCCTATACCGCACTGCAGTATTACTCGCGGTGATAGGGATGATTTGTTTGGATCGCGTGGGCGCGAAATAGCTGTTCGGCGATCAAGGCACGCACCAGCATATGTGGCCAGGTCGCCTTTCCCAGAGACCAAAGTGTGTTAGCACGTGCTTTTAAAGCTGTGCCATGCCCGTCCGCCCCGCCAAT
>NZ_DBGS01000071.1:0-35186 GCF_002295455.1 Thalassospira sp. UBA848
TTTGTTGTTTTGGTTGCGGGGGCACTCATTGTTGCCCAATTCTCGTGATCGAGAGCCAGACGTTGTCTGCACCTTCGATACAGAATTGAGACCATACATTTCCGATCCTTGTCAAGTAGTTAACACCTACGACAAGGAATGCTGCAATGGCCGGAACTTGGGGTCAAGCAAGGATAGAATTACTCGCTCTGCAAGATGAAATTCTTGCAGAAATTGATAAGGGCATCTCCGCCCGCCAGATCTTTGATCAATTATCTGCAGATGGTCGGATTACCATTTCGCGACGGTCCTTTTATCGCCGTGTAAAGCTCCTGCGCACTGAGCACGCAGCACCAAAAAGCCGAGTACCAGCAAAAACACACAGCCGGTCCTCTGCCTCTACCCCAAGCCTACCATCAAGCAACACTCAAGCCGCCAGTCTCTTGCCAACACTCAAGGCGAAAGAACAGGCAGCGTTGGATCGCTTATGGGGCGGGGATGACCCAGAAGACGATGCCTCCGACGAGACGGATGCATCGCAATGAGCCCCTGGCAATCAGACTACCTCACCCTTCACACCCGCCTGCGGCAAGCCCGCGAGAGCCAACACCTTACCCAAGCTGGAGCAGGTGAATGTATCGGCGTGTGCGAACGCACCTATCGAGATTTTGAGGCTGGCAGGACGGATCTGTCTGCAGCCCACGTGTTCCGCCTCGCCACTGTGCTGGGCATCAAAATTATCATTTCAGATGGAGTTATCGCCGATGGCGTTGATTAATCTTACCCTTCAGGGCAAGGGCGGGGTCGGCAAGTCGTTTGTCGCAAGCCTGCTTGCGCAGCACTACCTCAAACGCGACACCCCGCTTCATTGCTATGACACCGATCCGGTCAACCAGACCTTTGCCGGATACAAGGCTTTTCCCGTCGAAACCATTCGCCTGGGCGAACGTCCTGACGAGATCAACCCGCGTTATTTCGATGCGCTGATCGAACAGATCATGACCGGCCCGGAAGACGGCGTTGTCGTGATCGATAACGGTGCCAGCACCTTCTTGCCACTTCTTGGCTATATGGTCGAAGCGCAGGCGCTGCAGATGCTCTCTGACGCCGGTCACGAGGTTCGCCTCCATACCGTACTTACCGGTGGACAAGCACTTAATGACACGATGCAGGGTCTGCATCAGGTTCTGCAGAGCGTTCCCGATATTCCTGTTGTCGTATGGCTCAATGAATATTTCGGGCGGATTGAACGGAAGAACGCATCGGGCGAAGTCGAGAGCTTCGAGCATTCCGGACTTTATAAAAAGAACAAGAACCGCATTCACGCGCTGGTCCGTCTGCCCGAAGTCCGCAAAGAAACCTTTGGCCATGACATCGAGCAGATGATGCGTGCCCGCCTGACCTTTGATGAAGCAGGTAAACATGTCGACTTTCCCCTGATGTCTCGCCAGCGCCTGATGATGACCTGGCGCAGCATTGGGGCCTCGATGGAACAGGCGGTGCTGTAGTGGCCAGCGTTCTAGACGAGGCTCCGCCGCCGCCCCTGACCATGGACAGCATCGAAGAGCTGCGCACCCATTTGTGGAAAGTTCATCAGGTCACCGTTGAGGACGGTGACCCGGTGCTGATGATCTACACCATCCATAAGGTCGTGCTCGACGAACATCGCCGCCTGATCGATCAGCATAACCGCACCCTGTCCGGGATCATCCAGGCACAGGCAGAAGCCTTTACCAATGATGTCACTAGCGCCATCGAGGACTTCAAGAATGAAGCTCTGACCGATGCCGTGCGGGAACGTCTTTCTGCCATGCAGGAAGCCGCCCGCCTTGCCGATACGGCTCAGGATCGCTTTCGCAAGATGGTCAAGCTGATCTCCATCCTCACCGCTCTCAATCTGGTCGCCGTCGTCTTCACGCTGGGCGTCCTCACCGTTTTGACGATTTGACGACAAGGAAAACAGAACATGGATAAACGCAACCTTCTCAAAATCGCTGTCATCGCTGGCCTTGCAACATTGGCCATGACCGAACCCGCTTTTGCGCAAGACACTACAGGTGGCAACTGGTGGGATCCGGTTGTCTCCTTCCTCGAACTTCTGGCCGAAGGCTTTGGCAAGATCTTCGCCATCGCGCTTGGTCTTGGTTTGGTCGTCTATGGTGGTTGGGGAGCCTTCACAGGCAGGCTCGATCCACAACGCGGCATCATGATGGTGATTGGTGGCATCCTGGTCACTGCAGGACCGGCCATTGCTTCGGGTCTTCTGGGGGTTCTCAAATGAAAGCCGCCAGTGCTGTTCTCATTCAGGTCCAGCGCCAGATGACGCTGATCGGTCTACCGATCTCGCTTTTGCTTGTTGCCGGTCTCGTTGGCGTTCTGGGTTTTGTCCTGCCCGTCGTGTTCGATTTTCCTGCCCTGGTTATTCCAGGCGGGATCGTGGGCTTTGTCGGCGCATGGATCTATCTCGTCAAACATCAGCGGATCAATCCGAACTATGACCGCGTTCTGCTGGTGACCCCGATGTTCTGGGGGAGCCGCAAAGCCGAGCGCCTCCTGACCACGGGAGGTCGCAAATGATTTGGGCCGATGTAATCACCACCGGTCTTGTGTCCGGCATGGCAGGCGGACTGGTCGTTCCGGCAGGTCGTCGCTTCTTGCTTGGCGATGTCGAGCAAGACTGGCTGCAGGACGAGTTGGAACTCGACGGAATTGATCCGGTCGATGGCGTCACCGTGCACGGCAAAGACGGTTCACTGTCGCGTATCTGGCACCTGCAAGGGACCAGCTATGACGCCCGTATCGAGAGCGAGCAACAAACCTTGTTGCTCGGTCGCCAGTCTCTTTTGCAGGAACTTGGCAAACGATCAGTCACTGTCCGGTTGTTCGCTGTCAAACGCCAGCGCGAGATTACCGCTCATGCAAGCTGGCCCAATAGCGTGCTCAATGAGATCGGCACCGCAGAAGCCCGGCAATATAAATCAAGCTACTTTATCGATTGGTATCTGATGGCAACCACTCAGACCATGCAGCCCTTGCTGGATGCCGAAGAGAAGATCCCGGCCATTCTTTCGGAATATCGCCCGGAACTGCTTGCACGCACTGATGACGACCAGCCTTGTTTGCTTTCCGGGTTTCTCAACGGATTGGTCAGCGGCGATTATCGCCGTGACCTACCGGCAACCAGTCATAATCTGTCCGCAAACCTTCCAGCATCTGACCTTCATTGCGACAAGGTGACCGGCACCATCACAACCCATGTTCCGGCCCGCCAGTTTCACAAGGTCATTACGGTTACACTCTGGCCGGAAACGGTGTCGGGCCATCTGATCGGCGAAATCCTCGCCCTGCAGGGTGATATCGAGATTTGCCAGATCTGTGATCCCTGGGGCAGCGACCAGGCAATGCTGGTCAATAAGCGCCGCATGGCAGGTGAATCAAACTCATGGTTTGGCAACCCAGCAGCAGCGGCGGAAGTATCAACGCTTCTGGATCTTCTGGCCGAAGGTAAAACTGCCCTTTTCGCCACGCAGTTTCAGATCATTCCCCGTGCCGAAACCGAGGAAAAACTCAACAGCCTAATCCGCGAGATCACAGAAATCCTTGGCAACAAACGGATCGGCTATGCCGTGCAAACCAAGGGCGCACCAGTCTGCTGGTTTAACCGCTTGCCTGTCGTCTCCAAACGCAAGATCAGACTGCCGGGTAGTCAGTTCATGGCTCCGCTGGATCTGCGCGATCAGAACATCGCCGCCCTTTGGGCTTTGCCGCATTCCGCAACCGGCATGTTGGCGAGCCAGTTCGGCCCGGCACCCGTGCGCTGGTTTAAAACACCTACTGGCCAGTCTTATGCGTTCCAGTTTCAGGTTGTCAACAAACCGTTCTCGCTGGGCAACTTTCTGGTCTTTGCGCCTTCCGGGGTCGGTAAATCCACCCTGATCATGCATCTGATGGGGGGCCTTGCGAAGTTTGAGAATGTGCGCTCCTACATCTTTGATTCCAAGGAAGGCACGCGCTTCATGGTCGAAGCCATGGGCGGTCTTTATCAAGCCTATGACGGCCTGTCGCTCAACCCGCTGGATGTCGGGGACGACACGCCAAAGAACCGCGAACGTGTCTATGCGATCCTCAAGTCACTTGCCGGGATTGATCTGGAAGATGGCGACATCGATGCACTTAATCATGCCGTCGATCTAGCGTTCCAGATTGAGCCACCACACCGCACGCTCAATGCGATCTATCCCTTTGCCTTTGCCCGTCGCTCCGCCCTCCGGCGTGCCTTTGCTCAGTGGGTGACGGATGACAAAGGCAATACAGGTCTTCGCAGCCACATCTTCAATGCACCGCATGACAGCCTCGGCGGTCTTCTGAACCAGTCGCACATGGTCGGGATCAACATGAACGAGGCACTGGCAGATCCGGCTCTTGGCGGGCCGGTGGTTGGTCATATCTCGGAGGCCATCAGTAAATCTGTTGCCGGGCGTAATGGTGGCTTTGTCATCTTCATTGATGAAGCAGCCAAGCTTCTTTCCAACCCCGGCTTCCGCGATCTGGGAGCTGAGATGTATCGCGAATATCGCAAACTTGGCGGTGCTGTTGGCATGGCGTTTCAGGATCCGGCAGGCCTTGGCAAAACCGGCGCGGCAGAAGCGATCATTGAAAACACCTCCACCATGATCTTCTTCCCGAACTCCAAGGTCACGGAAGAGAGCCTCAAGCCGTTCAATCTCAATGAAGAACAAAAGCTGTTTGTCCAGGGCCGCACGCGATCACGCAAGAAGAATGATCGGCGGGTTCTGATCATCAAGCGCGACGAAGCCAGCGGCTTTGAGGAAAGCGCCATTCTTGATGTCGATCTGACACCGCTTGGCGATGCTGCGCGGTTCTACCGTTCCGGGCCGGATGCCAATAACGATCTGGCCACCATTCAACGCAAATGGGGGGACGCATGGCCAAGCCATCTTTAAGCAACTGCGATCACCCGGACATGATCAAACAATCCCTTTTAATGATGGCTGTAACCAGCCTCGTTGGCGCTGTCGGCCTGATTGCGATGATGCATTGGCCGCACGCAACCAGTGCTGTCTTGATCTTCATGCTTGTCCTTCTTCTGGCAGGAGATCGATCATGAACAGGCGTCTTCGTTCTGTCGCTCTTGCGTTTGGGATTGTTCTGGCTACCCCGGCCATTGCTTATGCCACCTATCCGGTGATCGATGTGTCTGCCATTGCGAAGTTGGGCGAGCAGTTGAGCAAGATGCAAAAGCAGATTGATCAGCTCAAACAGCATACTGAATGGCTGACCAAGCTGAGCGCTCAAGCCCAGGGCACGATTGATGCCATCGGGGCCATGGGGCAGATCACTCTGCCAGTGCTGAACATGCAGAAGCTCACCAACCGGATCATGCGCGACATTCAATGTCTGACGCCGGATTTGTCTGGTCTGATGCCTGGCATGAACCTCGATGATCTCGACTTCTTTAGCATCTGCGAGGGTCGCAGCATCTATCGCAAGTCGCTTTGGTTTGATCCGAACGATCCCTCGACCTGGACTTTCCCGGAAGGTAGTGAGTTTGCAGGCAGCAACAATGGTTCAGGTTCCGCCAGCGGCGTCTGGTCCAATCCGGATCACCCTGTCAACAAGGCCAAATGGCAGGCCCAACAACAGGCCCGTGCCATGGTCGAAGCCAGACGTGAAGAACTGGCCAAAGATGCCGTTACAACCGGCTTGGCTCAGAGCGATCTGACTGTTCAAAGCGCAGAGGAAATTCAGCAGGCCATTGAAGAGCTCGAAGCTGGCACCAACGGTGCGGCGGATATGAAGCGTCTTCTCATGGCAATTGCCAAATGGATGGCGATGTCAAACCGCCAGCAAGTTCAGCAGCAGCAACTCATGGCCCAGTTGGTCAAAATCCAGTCTACCATGTTGCTGCAATACCTGCCGCCCCAGCAGCGCGAAGATGCGGAGGCGGCAGAATGATCGGCTTACTTTCCGCCTCTGGCGATGAACGCATTGTGGTTCTTGATATCAGCTTCGGTACGCCAGTCCGGCATGTCATTGCAGCCACCGGTGAAGATGTTGCGCCTCTTAACATAGGTGCAGTTCCAGCCAGTAAGCTGGTTCCATGGCTGCGCCTTCGCACCTGGTGGCAGGATCGAACGGTAGGCATCTTTCCAAACGTCGTAAACCAGACGCAGGTCATGACCGCGTTTGATCAGATCACCCTGCGGGTGATTAGCAAGCTTCTGCAAAACCTCCTCGCGAGTGCCTGCGATCAGATCCTGATGGTTCTCGTAGGCTGGCATCACTTGATCCCATTCCTTGTCGAACTCGCTACCCGTCTGGAGATCGGTCCAAACGGACACCGAATAATCCCAATCCAAGTAATCGCCTTTGTTCAGCGCCACGCCAAGCGAATTTGCCTGCGCTGTCACACTTGGCAAGAAGGACAACCCCCCTATGAGCGGTAGAACGAACACAAGCACTGAACTGATGTGCCTGACATGCGACGTGGTGACGGAGTATGTCGATCTGGCAAACAGTTTTACCCAGAACCTGAGCACTGTGCTGCTCGACCCAATGTGGTTCATCTATCTCTCCGTCGTTGGCCTATGGATCGTCATTCATGGCGGCAAGATGATCATGGGAAAGGGCGATCTAATTGGATTCGCTCATGAATTTGCGTTCATCATTATAGCTGGTCTGCTGCTCGGCGGGCAAGGGCCCACTCTCGTAAATTCCATCTATCAGATGGCTTTATCAACGATGGGTAGTGCTGCTGGCGTTGTTCTGTCTGCCGGTATGGAAGGTGGCATTACAGCCGCCACGATCCCGAGTGAAGCCTCCTCACTGGGCGGCATGGCACAACTCGTTTACGTCGCCGAGCGTGGCTTACTCGTTGTCTTGCGCATCGCCTTTGAAATCTGGTCGTCCATCTCGCTCGGCAATCTGATGGCCGGGGTCTACGGCGTGCTGCTCGCCCTGCCCTACATCATCCTGATCATTGTTTATTTCAGCCAGGTTGTTGTCAGCATCTTCCGCGTGATGATGTTCTCGGCCCTCTCCCCAATCCTGATGCTTGCCGTCGGGTTTGGTTGGGGACGCGGCATGGCAATCACCGGGGTTCGAACTGTCTTCGCCGCTTTTATGGTGCTTTTCGGTTCAACGCTGGCACTTGCTCTGTGTCTCTATGGTGCAGCATCGCTTGATATCCAGAACACCGAGAATGTTCGCGAGATCACATCAATCGACAATCCGGGTCTGTGGGTTGCCATCGTTCTTGGCTGGATGGGGACAGCCTTTATGGCCGAGGCCACCGGCATGGCCAACTCGATTGCCGGATCCCAGCTGACCAATCAGGCCGCTGCCGTCATTACAGCTGGCATGACCGCAACCGGTCTTTCACTTGTCAATGCAGCCAAAAAATACGCGCCGGGCGGTGCTTCTGCCGCACTTGATGCTGTTCTTCTGGGTGCGGGAGCCGCCCGCAATCCGGTTGGAGCTGCAGGAGCTGCCAAAGACAGTCTCGTTGCCGCCAAGAATGCTGTCATGGAACGCCTCAAGACACCGACCTTTGATCGGGGAGGCAAGCCATGAACCGTCTCAAGAAATTCCTGCGTGATGTGTTCCTCATCATCGCCGTTTTTCCGTTCGTCGCGCTCTGGCTGCTGGTTCTGACCGGCATGTTTTCGCCGGAAAGCCTGATCGTGTTCGTCATGGCCCTTCGGGAAGTCGATGCCGACCAGTTGGCCGGTCTGATGCGCAGTGCCGTTCATATCTGGATTGCGCTTTCCCTCGTCCTTGCCCTTGCCAGGGTTGTTCTTGGCTTGGGCGCTTCATCCTCCCCGACCGCCCCCAATCAGAAAGGATCGCAGCCATGCGCCTGATCCCCAAACATTTCGTCCCAATGCTTTGCCTTGCCGTTTTCCTGTCCGGCTGTGTCTCCGTTTCAAAAGACCGTGAGATCCCCAAAGACGGAACCGGCACCGATGAGATGAAACTCAGCCCCTGTGTCTGCGATCCAGTTGAGTTCAATGGTGAGGGTTTCTCATGGCTTGGCTAGGGAGCATCGGCAAACGCGATAACGGGCGCAAGTCGATGGTCAAAACCACCTCAACGCACAAAACCACCTCAACGCACAAAGCCACCGTTGCTGCAGATCCGTTCAGCTTTCAGGCCAGCCATCGCAGGCTCGCCTGGATGCTGCGCCTGTCTGCCGGGACCAACATTGTGCTTGGCGCTGGCGTGGTCGTTCTGGTGCAAACCGTTGCGCATCTCGTTCCGCTCAAGGAAACCGAGATTGCTCTGGTCCGGACCTATGGCCCGGATGACCGCACCTATGTTGTCGAACCGGTTAGCAAGAAGGTCGAAGGTTTTGAAGTCTTCCTTGAAGCCCAGGCAAAACGTTTTGTCCTGATCACCAACGAGATCGATCCGGTCACGCAGCAAGAACGCCAGCGCGAAGCCTCCCGGCTATCGGATGCCAGCTTCTGGGAACGCTTCAAACGCGAGCGGATCGATAGTGGCCTGATCACCGAAGCCCTTGAAAAAGGCATCGAACGCGAAGTGCGGATCGTCTCCATCGATCCCATCGCCACCTTGTCCTCAGATCATAAATACGCGGTCGATTTCATCCAGATCGACCATCGTCGCGGCAAAGAGATCTCGCGCAAGAACTTGCGCGCTTACCTGACGCTGGCAACCCGCCTGCAGAACGTCTCCGAAGCCGACAAATACACCAATCCTTTTGGCGTCACCGTGCTCGACATGGTGCTTAGAGAAAGAGGCGCGTCATGAAACGCCTGATCAATCTTGTTTTCCATATCGTCTTTGGCAGCCTCATTCTGGCGGTCCTCATTCTTGGCTATAAGCAGGCCAATGCGCAGACCGCCGCACGCCCACCCATGCCAGGACAATCGGAGCAACCATTCTCTGGTACGCAAGCTGCTCCGCAACAATCCGCGCCAGCCATGCCTGTGCCCGAGAGCGTGGTCGAACAGGCACGCGATCAAAATGAAGGTTATTTCAACGCAATGAGCCGTCCGCGCACCAGCGGCCAGGTTCAGGATGTGTGGGATGAAGTAGATCCGAGCGAAGCGGTTTATGCGACCGATCTGTGTGATGATTGTACTTACAAGATCCGCACCCGCGAGTTCATGGTCACCGTGCTTGAACTGCCACGCGGTGAGAAGATTGAAGCGGTCGATCTTGGCGATGATGGCGGGTTTTCTGTCAAACCACGCGGTGAACGGCGTTTGGCTGTGCGCCCCAGCGGATACGGTTATGACACCTCACTTGTCGTCTATGGCAAATCAGGTGCTGTTTATCCGTTTTATCTGAGGGCTGAGAGCTTCAACTCGGTCAATGTGCCCGATCTGATTGTGCGGATTGAAGGATCCGTTCAGATCGAAAGCGATCCGGCAGTTGCTGGATTTGACGACAACGGTAAAGCCAGCCTTCCGGCGATGTCTGTTCCTGGGCAAGGCAACAAGTCTGCAGCTATCGATACTGCGATTGCCGGACTGAGCGACACCAATCCGGGCACGCCTGAAGGAGACTTTGTCGCGCAATCCCCGTTTGACCCGAACGCCCTGCATGGGTGGGGTGAGTATGATCTCTGGGGCGATGAAACACTGCGCCCGGAGACAGTCTTTCGGGATGACCACTTCACCTATATCCGCTTTGGCAAGCGCTGGAAGGATATCGAACTGCCGACTGCCTATGTGGTGGTCGATGGCATTGATGAGCTGGTCAATACCCGTGTCCAGGGCGAGACCTACATCATCGAAAGCACCCGACCGCTGATCACGCTCAAAAGCGGCAAGAGCTTCCTCTGTATTGAATATACCGGGGAAGGCGCATGAGTGCATTTTGTGATGTTGCACTGGTGCTGGGCCTGACCTTTGGGGGTGTCTGTGCCGAACCGGTCGTCAATGAACCGCCAACCTTGCCTGCTGATGATCCATCGGTCTGGGCCCTTCCAGCCCCGCCGCCACCAGCACCAGCAGCTCCTGCCCCAACTATGCCACCAATCATCATCAAGGAAGCCAAACCGGAACCAGAGCCTGCTCCGGCTCCCGAGCCTATGCCGCAACCTGAACCTGTTCCTGAACCTCCCGCGCCGGATCCTTATCGCATGGCATTGGAAGCCGCCTGGCAACATCGCGTTTCCTTGTCGTCAGACTGGGGAGCTCCGGCATGGCAGTCTTCTGACATGGCCGGTGGTTCGGACCATGCTGCCCCTCCGCGCATGGCACCTCCTGCCTCACTTGATCCACTCGATCTTCCGGTCAGTGAGGACGAGAAAGCCGATTATGAAGGCCCGCGCCGGACCTCCACGCTTCCGGTCGATAACAGTCGGATCATTACGGCAGATCGCTACATCACCGTCATTCTGGAAACCGGGATCAACAGTCAGGTTGGTGGCGATGCAACCGGGACAGTGATCGTCCAATCAGCCCGTGATGTCTATGGCTATCACGGGCGCAATGTCCTGATCCCCAAAGGGTCGCGGCTGATTTGCAATTACGATCCACCCAAAGACATGGGCAGCTCGCGCCTGTCGATTGCCTGCGAACGGATCCTCATTGCCGGACACCGGGCCGAGATCCGCCAGCTTGCCTCCCCGATCAGCGACATTCAGGGCAGGCAAGGCGCTGCTGGTGAAGTGGATCGCCGCTTCTGGGAACGCTATGGCACCGCCTTCATGCTGACCGGAATTTCGACGGCTGTCCGCTATGCCGCTGCCACCACAAAATCAGAAGACAGCGACGGCGAAGTCGCAACCGCGGCTGCCGAGAAAGCAGCCGAAGAACTCTCGACCCGCTTTGGCGAGATCAGCGCCAGCGTCCTTGAAGAGACGCTTTCACTGCAACCCATCATCACCATTTCCCAAGGCACCCGCCTTCAGATCCGTCCAGCAACGGACTGGTACATCGCAAATGTGGAGTAAAAGCATGAACAAACGAACCCTTTGGTGTTTGCTCCTGTCGTCCTGTCTTGTCTCTCCGGCACTGGCGCAATTGGCCGAACCAGCAACCGCCTCCTCGCAGGCTGAGCCTGGCATCGAGGAGATGGTACGCAAGGTGAATATCGTCACCCGCGCCAAAACCCGCACCGCCGTGTCTGAGAATGAACCGATGGCGATTGATCTCGGACTGGTCGACGTGCCTGGTGCGCCTCCCAAATTGACCGAAGGTGTCACTGCCAAGGCGTATGCCCGCTATGTCACCTTTGAGGACAATTTGATCGCTCAACTGGTGCTGACCGGCGTTGAAAAAGACGGCAAATCGGAACCACTCGATTCAAACGATTTTGTCGCCCAATTCAATATTGATAGCCCCGAGCTCGATCCGGCATCTCCTGTCTCCATTGAGGGCGATCAGGAAACTCTGCTTGCGGCTCTGCAGCGCTTGAATGATGTCGAGGAAGAGGACGACAAAGAAGAAAAGGAAACCGAAAGCGCTGAGGCTGATACCGGTGCCTCAAACAATGTCGGATCGAATGCATCAAAGAATGCCGATGCTGCAGGGTATTCGACGCCATCAGCTCTTGATGTTGAGGAAGATACCAGCACACCGAACGTGCGTGTCACAACGGAAGGCTGCAACATCCGGGTGGATTTGGCCCAGCTCGTCGCGGTCCAGCAAAGCCGTGTCGAAACCACCGAAGACGGCAATGTAAGCGCAGGGGCCTGCGAAGATGGTGCAGATCGGTATCCACTGGATCGCAGCTATTCAGTTTGCGGCGATACCATCGACATGGAAACACGTCAGGCAACCGCACAGTATCTGCTTTTTTACACCGATGGCGGCGGCAACCGTCAGGAAGTCACGGATTGCCTGAAGGATGAAGACAACGTCTTTGACATCACAGAGAAGACCTCGGCCTGCTCGGTCTATCTTGATTATAACGAGATGATGGCTGTCCCACAGGCATCCCTTGTCTATGTCAATGCGAGCAACAATGAAGTCCAGGTCAGAAGCTGCGAACCGTCCGAAGAAATTGCGGCGGTTCCACTTGTCTCGGTAACCGATGGCTGCTCAATCCGGCATGATTTTGCCGCTGGTCGATCCTATCAAACCGGACGCCATATCTATGAGCTGAACGGCACCACGTGGCAGGCCGATGCCTGCTCGGACAACGGCACCGAATACCCACACGAAACCGTCTACAAAAGTGCCGCGGGTCAGGAAGTTTGCGCTCCGATCATTAATCAGGCGGCTGGCACCGTCACCCGCCAAAGCCGCAAGCAGATTGTGGTTAACGGGGTTGAGCAATTCATCACCGAATGCAAACCTGACAGCACCAATATCGCCATCCAATCGACGATTGATGGCTGTGACAATCCTTCACTCTGGAACCACGATCTTGCGGCTGGCACAAGTTATGGTCGCGAGCGGTTTTACTATCTGCTCGATGGCATTCCGCAATATGTCACCGAATGCCAGGATAGCGAGGTTGCCTACCCGCATCATGTCGAGACCACCGGCTGGCAAAACCATGATGACCAGCTATTCGCCTATCGCCTGACCACGGTTTATATCGAAGGCACGCCGAAAGGTCGTTACAACATCAAGACTAGTGAAGTTCTGCCAGGCGAGCCACAGACAGCCTATGTCTATGATGGCCAGGGACCGAAAGCCAATGGCGATATCTGGTATGAGGACTGCACCCGATTTGAAGGGCGCGATCTTGTAAACACCTATAAGCGGCCCGATGGCACGACCTACGGCCTGAAAGTCGATGAAGCGACACCGGCCAATCTGGGGAATGTGTGCAGTGCGACGGTCCAATGGGCAGATCCGACGCATTCAAGTTGGACTGCTCCACAGAACCATACAGGCGGACCATGCGGCAATGCGACCGGCACCGTCACTGTCCGGGTTGGCGGTTCTGACGGCTATAACGAAAATCGCACGGTCTACAACTCCAACCATTGCAACTATTCAGCAGCTGTCGGCACCCGAACAACAGTTCGCGAAGATGGCGAAACAATCGGCGAACCAAGCAGCAAGACTTGCACCACGCTCTCTGCGCAAAGCTCAATCCATCAGAAGCGTTCCGGCAACGATTACTGGACGCTCTATGAGCCCAACAAATACAACTATCCTGCACATACCGACAGCATCAAAAGCGGTTGCATGGGCAGTTGGGGATGGTGGTAATGAACGCCCTTTCCCCCAATCCTCTGTTTGAGAAGATCCTCGGTCCTCTGGCTACCTATTACGGCGACCTCTCAACCGTCGAAATCCGCATGAACCGACCTCACCGCGTCGTCACTGAACGGCGCGGGGAAGGCAAGCGCGAGATCGAAGATCCTGCTCTTACACTGGCCGCCATTGAGCGGATCGCGATCAGCCTCGCCAACCAGCGCGGTTTAAAGTTCAATCCCGATGACAATCCAAAGCTCTCCTGCATCCTGCCCGGCAATCATCGCTGCGAGATCCTCGTCGGTGCATCGGTCAGATCTCATCTAAGCCTCGCGATCCGCTGTAAACATCCTTTCACCCCGTCCTGGCAACAGGCCGGGGTAACACCGGCGATCCGTGATTATCTGATCGAGAAGGTCGCCAATGACGCCAACATGATCATCAGTGGCGCGACCAACACGGGCAAGACGACCTTGCTCAATATGTTGCTCGCCACCATCGAGCCTGCCCGGCGCGTGCTGGCCATCGAGGACACTCCAGAACTGCATATCGAGCAGTTCTGGGATGGCAATGGCTTGATTGCGGCGCGTGAGGCCGGAACGGGTAGCGGCATGGTCGGCTGGCGCGAGATCTATGATCACCTGATGCGGATCACTCCTGACCATATCCTGTTTGGTGAGATCAGCACCCAGAATGCCTTTGCCGCACTGGCGGCCCTTAATTCCGGTGTCACCGGCTTTATGTGCACCATCCATGCCGAAAGCCCCTGGCAAGCTATTCACCGCAAGTTCGATCAGAACATCGCCTGGGCCGGTGAAACCATGCCCCGTGTACCGGAGTTTCTGGCCGAACTGGTTGATGTTGTCGTTCAGATCAAACGCAACGCCGATGGCTGGCGGCGGATCACCGATATCTGGGAGCCGCGCAATGATCGCTATGTACTTAAAGACGGCAAGGAGGTGGTGTGATGACTGCTCTTTACCGCCTCTCTCTTCCCGTCATCCTACTTGCGATGATCACTGCCATTCTCTGGCAATGGCATCTGGCTGTGGGCTTTGACGCGCTGGATCATCGTTGGTGGCAATGGTCGCTCGAAGCTGCCACCCATCCGGCAGGCCTTCCCGATGAAATGCTCTATCCAGCATTGTGGATCGGCATCACTGGGCTACTTTGCATGTTCGGCGCACTGGCGCTGGCTGCTCGTGCCAATAACAGCACCCTCAAAGGCAATCGCAAGGGCGATGAGCTGCATGGCTCGGCGCGTTGGGCAAAGCTGAAGGATCTCAAGAAAGCACGCCTGTTTCGCAAAGACGGGGTTGTCATCGGTGGTTGGCCATCCTGGTTTGGTCGGATCCGTGAATTGCGTCATGACGGACCTGAACATGTTCTGGTCTGGGCACCAACCAGAACCGGCAAAGGTGTCAGCCTGATCCTTTCGACCTTACTCAGTTGGCGTGAAAGCATTCTCTGCCTTGATATCAAAGGTGAGAACTTCGCCAAGACTGGCGGCTGGCTTGCAAACATCGGTCACAGGGTATTGCGGTTTGAGCCTGCCGCACCTTCGGGCTCTGCTCGCTTTAATCCGCTGGCCGAAGTTCGGATCGATAGCGAACAGGATATTGCCGACTGTCAGAACATTGCCGCGATGATCATTGATCCGGATGGCAAGGGCATGTCTGGAAACTACTGGCGCGAAGAAGGCTGGGGCTGGCTCTCAGTCGTGCTGCTTCATGTCATCTATCGCGTAAGACGCGATGAAAACCGGATTGCCTGCTTTGATGATGTGAACATCTTTCTTTCAGGCATCACCGGACAACCAAGCGAAGACGGCCAGTCTGAACAGGCTGATGACAATTTCGAGCATATCCTTGCCGAAATGGCCGCCTTTGATCACGGCAAAGCCCATGTGAACAAGGAAGTTCGGCGTGGAGCCAACAGCATGATGATCAAGGCCCCGCAGGAACGTTCAGGCGTGCATTCAACCGCCAAAACGCAGCTCACTGTCTTTGCCGATCCGATCATCGCGCGCAATACAGCAACCAGCGACTTCCGCCTTCATGATTTGATGAATGGTGAAGCGCCGATGGCACTCTTCCTTGTCGTTTCACCTGCCGACAAGGATCGCTTGAGGCCCCTGCTGCGCATCATCCTCAACCTGTTCATGCGTCGTCTGACCGAACGCATGGAGTTTGGGTCTGGCCAGACAGTCGCCGGATACAAGCATCGCTTGCTTTTGATGCTCGATGAGTTCACTTCCATCGGCAAGTTGGAGATCTTCGAGGAATCACTGGCCTTCATGGCGGGCTATGGCCTCAAAGCCATGATCATCGTTCAGAACACCGAACAGCTCTTCAAGCATTACGGGCGCGATGAGTCGATCATGGCCAACTGTAAGATCAGGGTCGCCTTCACGCCAAACAAACTCGAAACCGCCAAGCTGCTCTCGGACATGACCGGCAAAGCAACCATCGTCCAGAAACGCAGATCGCGCTCTGGCCGGATGGGCGATCTCGGATCGGTCTCGGACAATCTTGCCGAGACCTCGCGCCCTCTGCTCACCCCTGATGAATGCATGCGCCTGCAGATCATTGATACCGAGGGCCGCAAACCGGTCCCCGGCGATGCCCTGATCTTTGTCGCCGGTCTGCCGCCCATTCTTGGCCGTCAAAAGCTCTATTTCCTGGATCGCGAGCTTTCACGCCGTTCGCGCATGACGCCGCCCCAAATGGCGATCCAGTCCAACACATCTGCCTCTCTCAAAGGAACCAAATCATGAAGACACCCAATACATCTAACAACACTAACACCCCCACTTCTGCCGGTCTCGATGATCAGGATTATCTCGCGCTTGCCTCTTCCATGATCAATGCCGAAAGCCAGATTGGCCCGGTCCCCGTCGATCCGGATATTGCCGAGGCCATGGGGGCTTTTAGCGAAGACGCGCTGTCTTCCGATGACGCACTCGACAGTCACTTTGATGGCATCGACCCGACTGCTGATGCGGAGGGTTCGAACCATGGCTGAGAAGAAAAGCTATCGCGATCAGGTGGTCGAAGAACTGCTTGGCCATATCGAAGCGGGCACAGCACCCTGGCAAAAGCCGTGGGAGCCGGGAAAGGTTCGTATGGCTCCTTTCAATCCGGTTTCAGGCAAGGACTATCGCGGCATCAATGCGCTCTGGCTTGAAATGCGCGGGCGCTCCGATCCGCGCTGGATGACCTATCGCCAGGCAACGGCCCAGGACGCGCAAGTCAGAAAGGGTGAGAAAGGCACCATGATCGAATATTGGAAATGGTCCGAGCGCGAGAAGGTGCTGGATGAAAACGGCAAGCCGGTTCTTGACGACAAGGGTGTCGCCAAAACCCGCGACGTGCGGCTGGACCGTCCACGGGTGTTTCATGCTGTCGTCTTTAATGCTGAACAGATTGATGGCCTCGCACCCTATATTGCGCCGGAGCCGACCTTCAGCCCGGTCGAACGCGCCGAGCAGATCCTCAAACAGGGCAATGTTCCGATCTTCCATGATCAGAACGACCGGGCTTTTTACCGGTCCTCAACTGATCAGATCCATATGCCCCATCAGGCCGCCTTCAAAGGTCAGTACGAGTATTACGCCACCGCCTTGCATGAGCTTGGCCATGCCACCGGCCATGGATCCCGCATGGCGCGCGAGTTCGGGCCGTTTGGCTCGGAAGTTTACGCCAAGGAAGAACTGCGGGCCGAGATCGCAAGCTACATGCTGACCACCGAGCTTGGCCTTGGCCATTACCCAGAACGCCACGCCGCCTATGTCGGCTCCTGGATGAAAGCGATCAAGGAAGACCGCAATGCGCTGTTCACCGCTGCGCGGGATGCAGAAAACATCCGCACCTGGATCATGAAGCCGGATCTGCGCCAAAGCTTGATCCCGGAGACAGCCAAAGAACAAGCCAAAACCATCGCCCAAAACCCGGCTGTTGAACAACAGAAGGAAAATGCCATGAATGATGAGATGTCACAGGCTCCCAACCAGGACACCAACATCGAGCGCAAACGCATCTATCTCAATGTGCCGTTTAGTGAGAAGGATGAAGCCAAGGCGCTGGGCGCAAAATGGGATCGCCGGGCCAAGGCTTGGTATGCACGAGATAATATGGAGCTTGCGCCCTTCAAACGCTGGCAGGAGACCAAGGCCAAAGCCCCTGAGCCTAGGATCAGTCCGGAGCAGGAATTTGCGGAGGCGCTGAAGGAAAACGGTCTGATCCTTGATGGGCCACCGACCATGGACGGTAAATGGCACCGGGTAGCGGTCGAAGGAGATCGCAAAGGCCAGAAAAGTGGCTCCTATCGCGGGTTCCTCGAAGGGCTTCCGGCAGGCAACATCACCAATTACAAATCCGGGCAGGATCCGGTCAAATGGGTGGCGACCGGCACCAAGGTTGATCCGAAGGAGCTGGAACAAGCCAGAGCCGAAGCGGCTGCCCGCAAGGCAGCCCAGGAACAGGAACTCCGTGCGCAATATCGTGCCATCGCCAAGCGGGCCTACGGGATTTTCCAGAACGCCGAACCAGCGCCGAGCAATCACCCATATTTACAAAACAAACAGGTGCCTGCTGGCGATCTGCGCATTGATCAGTCGGGCAACCTGCTCATGCCGATGGCCAATGACAAAGGCTTTATCGAAAACATCCAGACCATCCATCCCGATGGTACGAAGATGTATCTCAAGGACGGCAAAAAGCGCGGCCTGATGCATGTGATCGAAGGTGATCACAAGGGCCCGATGATCGTGACTGAGGGCTATTCCACAGGCCAAAGCCTACATATGGCCAGCGGCCTTACTGTCGTAGTCGCACTTGATTCCGGCAATCTCGCCCCCGTGGCAGAAGCAATTCACAAGAAGCATCCAGATCGGCCACTTGTGATTGCCGCCGATGACGATCACGCCAAGAAGATCAATGCCGGGATCAAAGGGGCGGAGCGCGCCGCCGAGTTGACCGGGGCGAAGATCCTCCGCCCGGATCTGAGTGATGCGGAGAAAGCCAAAGGCCTGACCGATTTCAACGACATTCATCGGGAACGCGGGATTGAGGCGCTGAAACGTGTCGTCACCGACCAGTTGGGTCTCAGCAAACCGAAGTCCCGAACCAGAACACGGGGACGCGAGCAGCAGGCCGCAAGCTTGGCGGTCTGATCCCACTTCTTACCCCTTGGGCCGGTGGCGCGATGCGCGCCACCGGCACCTTTTTATCGATACTGGAACCACGCCATGGCCACCGACCGCCACATCATAAAAACTTATCTTAACGACGAAGAGAAAGAGCGCATCGATCAGTTGGCTAATCAGATGCGTCTGTCCCGCTCGGAACTGCTCAAACGATTGTTGATGAATACCAAGCTGCCCAGTGCCGCTGACTTTGCAGCTTGGCAGGGCATTCGCGATCTGCTCAAGGTCAATGCCGATCAGGCTCGCTTGGGTAACCTGTTCAAGCTGGCGCTTGATGAGCCGCTTTCAGCAGGTCTTCTCAAAAAGTTCGATGATCTGATCCGCGATATTGAAGAAACACAGGCAGAGCTCAAAGCCGCCATTGGCGAGATCCGCGATAAGCTTCAGCCGGGCAAACGAAAACAGACCAAGTCATGATTGCGACCAAGATTGGCAAAAAATCCGGGGTGCCAGATAACTACACGCGCCTGGGAGAATACATCGCCGCAGCCGAGGAAAAAGGCGAGAAGCTACATCAGTTCTGGATCCGCAATTGCGATGCCGGCAAAAATATCGAGGATCTCGATCTTGCCCTTTTGGAGATCGAAGCGGTTCGGCGGCAAAAGCCCGATATAGCCGACAAAACCTATCACCTTGTCGTATCTTTCCGCCCCGGCGAGCAAGACAAACTGAGCAAAGATGATCTGATGGCCATCGAGGTCGAATATGCCAAAGCGCTTGGATACGGCGATCATCAGCGTGTGGCGGGAACACATATCAACACCGATAATTTCCACATGCACATCGCCTTTAACAAGGTGCATCCGGAAACGCTCAAGGTCGTCACACCACATCGGGATTTTAAAATCCTCGCCAAGGTCTCGCGCGAGATGGAGAGGAAACACGGTCTCGCAATCGATTCTGGCATGACTGATGGTAAAGCACGGGATCCGAACAAGCTGTCGCCTGCAGCACGGAACTATGAAGCCCATACGTGGCAGGAATCATTCCAGCGGCATGTGTTGAAACATCGTGAGGAAATACTGGAAGGTTTGGGGAAGGCGAAAACTTGGCACGAAGCTCATAAGGTTCTGGCCGGATATGACATTCATCTCAAACTACGTGGCAACGGGATGGTATTGATGAGCCCGGATGGGCAGGCAATGAAGGCCAGCCAGTTGGACCGATCTTGCAGTAAGAGGAAGCTTGAAGGACGGTTTGGAGTGTTTGAAGCGCAGAAAGCTAAGCCACATGGCAAAGAAAAGCATCAAGTCAGAGCAAAACGCCGCTACAAACCCCGCCCTCTTGTCCGGCACCGCAATACCTCTGCCCTCTGGCGGCGCTACCTTGGAAAACGGAAGCTCCTGCCCCGGCAGCCCGGCCTAGCGGCAAGAGCATTGCGAAGCTGGAAGATGTTTTTGCTCATGGAGGCTTATCAGGATCCGCTGGCGATGGTGTTAATCACCGCTCACCGAGAACTGCTGAATGTTTTTGATACTGCAGAAAAACAGCGCCAGTTACCGCCAAACGTATATGCCCCAGTTTTTCTCAAACTATGAAATCGAATTCCTAAATAGCGATTAGCGTTGCCCCTCGCCTAATCAGAAAAACCAATGCCGCAAAACGAAACTTAATCTTCCATGGCATCTAGTAGATGCTGAAAAGCATCGGAGTAGCGTTCTCTAACCGTCGCAATAAGAAAGGAGACAGCCTCCTTGGGTTGAGCTGGTTGTCCCTGGCTATAACACCACCTTCCCGCTCGATTAGCTGGGTGAGGGATTCGAGAAAACTGGCAGTTTTGATAGGGCCTCCCCCAAGAACACCAGGGTATAAACTCTGGTATTTCCGAATTATCAAGCTGGAAATAGTCCGCGACTGCCTTTGTTACCCGCGAGCCAACGCATATCACCCTGTCTCCAGGACTGATAACATTGCCAACATTTTGAATTGCACTCTGGTGATCGAAAGGATCAAACGTATCCGGCCCGGTCAATTGAACTTCGTCAAGCAAGTTCCGGGGACGAAAATACTTATGAATGTTGTTCGCACTAAACCCAACAGAATCAGCCAATCGCAATGTGGTCCATGCATTCCAATTGAATGCATAACTGTGCTCACCTTTTGGTGCCTCACCCAGCAAGACAGGGTTCTTGGTTAAGAACATGCCCTCTCCCTCTCAACACATCACGATTCACGATCAAGCGCTCCACCTCATCGAAAGAGCCTCTGCCTGTTTCAGAACAGTTTGGACTGCTTGATCCTGCAGATCGGGCGGGAACCCATACTTGCGCAAGGTTCGCTTGACGAGAACCCGCATTTTTGCACGTGCACTGTCGCGATGCTGCCAGTCAACAGAAACACTGTTCTTTAGGCCAGTTAGCAGTTCATGCGCAATCACCTTGAGCGCGTCATTGCCCATGACCTCTACCGCACTGGCGTTTTCTGCAAGGGCGTCATAGAACGCAACTTCTTCTTCAGAAAGGCCCTGCTCCTCGCCGCGATTGCGGGCCTCACGAATATCACGGGCAATTTCGATCAGTTCCTGCAAAACCTCGACCGTGCTAATCGCGTTCATGTGATAACGCATCATCGCCTGTTCGAGACGTTCTGAAAACTTTTTGCTTTCGGTCACATTGGATTGGCTGCGTGAACGGATTTCATCATTGAGAAGCTTTTTAAGGGCTTCAAGGGCAAGGTTCTTTTTCTCCATCTCCTTGATTTCGGCGAGAAAGTCATCGGATAGAATAGAGATATCGGGCGATTCAAGCCCTGCCGCGCCAAGGATATCGACGATTTCAGTAGACACAACTGAACGATCGATAAGCTGTTGAACAGCGAATTGTTTTTCCGCAGCTGACATGCCGCTTTTATCGTTTGATTTCACAAGCGCGATACGAACCGCCTGGAAAAAACCGACTTCATCGCGAATGGCACGCGCCTCGTCACTGGCACCGGCAAGGGCAAAGGCCTTGGATAGAGCCAGAACCGCATCCTGATAGCGGCGATGGGCGCGTTTCTTTTCAAGTTCGGTTTTCTTGGCGGCGGCTTCTTTTTGTTGGAAATCAAGAACCCATTCAATCGCACCGGCCATCACGGCCAAGCGTTCCTGTCCGGTTCCGGTAATGCCGCGCTTGTAATCAAATCCGTCGAACATCGCGCAGACGACATCGTATTTTTCCTGCATGACGGCGACGGCCTCTGCCTCGTCAATACCGGTTTTATCGCGGTCTTCAGGGGAATATTGACCCAGCGCGTTTTTAAGGTTCTGGGCAATGCCGATATAATCGACAATCAACCCCGCCGGTTTGTCGGCAAATACGCGGTTTACCCGCGCAATGGCCTGCATCAATCCGTGGCCACGCATGGGTTTGTCGATATACATCGTGTGCATGGAGGGTGCGTCAAAGCCCGTCAGCCACATGTCGCGCACAATCACGAGCTTGAGCGGGTCTTTTGGGTCTTTGGCCCGTGCGGCAAGGGTATCGCGGCGTTTCTTGTTACCGATATGCGGTTGCCAGTTTTCGGGATCGGATGCCGAACCGGTCATGACCACCTTGATTACGCCTTCCATATCATCGTCGGAATGCCAGTCGGGACGGCGCGCGATGATGGCGTCATAAAGAGCAACGCAAATTCGACGGCTCATGGCGACAATCATTGCCTTGCCATCCATAGACGCCACCCTGCTTTCGAAATGATCGATCATATCATCGGCGAGCATGGCAATGCGCTTTTCCGCACCGACCAATGCCTCGACCTTGGACCATTTCTGCTTGAGACGTTCCTGTACAGGCTCTTCGTCGTATTCGGTCAGATCTTCAATTTCGGCATCAATGATTGGCTTTTCGTCTTCGGGAATGTCGATCCGTGCCAGTCGGCTTTCATAATAGATCGGAACGGTTGCACCATCTTCGACCGCACGGCTGATATCGTAAATGTCGATATAGTCGCCAAAGATTGCCGGGGTATTGACATCAACCTTTTCAATCGGTGTCCCGGTAAAGCCGATAAAGGACGCATTAGGCAAGGCATCGCGCATATATTTGGCAAAGCCATAGGCAATATCGCCTGTTTTCTGAGCGACACGTGCTTTGAACCCATACTGGCTTCGGTGGGCCTCATCCGCAATCACAATCACGTTGCGCCGGTCAGTTAAAACCGGATATTCCCGTTCGCCATCAGGCGGCGAGAATTTCTGAATCGTGGTGAAAATGACCCCGCCCGAGGCGCGGATAAGCTGCCTTTGCAGATCATCTCTGCTTTCGACCCGCACCGGAGTTTGGCGGATCAGATCGCGGCATTTGGCAAAGGTCCCAAACAACTGCTCATCCAGATCATTGCGGTCGGTGATGACAACGATGGTCGGGTTTTCCATGATATCAGACCGCCGCACCAGAAGCCCGGCATAAAACGCCATCAGAAGGCTTTTGCCTGACCCTTGCGTGTGCCAGATCACGCCCGCCTTACGGTCGCCGTCTTGGGCCGTTGCCGAAACTGTGCTTTCAAGTGCATGCAAAACCGCATGATACTGGTGGTAGCCTGCGATGATTTTGGCAATGCCATCATCGGTTTCGGAAAATACCGTAAAATCGCGGATCAAATCCAGAAACCGGCGCTTTTCAAATACCCCTTCGATCAGAACCGACATTTCCGGGCTGCCCTTGGCGGCGACAGACCGCCCATCGGTGGTGCGCCAGGGCATGAAACGTTCTTCATTGGCCGTCAGCGATCCGATACGCGCCATCACCCCGTCAGACGTTACCAGAACCGCATTGGTCCGAAACAGGGATGATATCTGGGTTTTATAGGTCTGAAGCTGATTAAATGCGCTGGTCAGATCGGCAGTTTCCGTTCCCGGATTTTTAAGTTCAATCACACCGACCGGCATACCATTGATAAATACCACGACATCGGGGCGGCGGTTATAGCCGTTTTCAATCACCGTGAACTGATCCATTACCAGCCAGTCATTGGCATCGGGATCTTCAAAATCAATCAGACGCACCTTGTCACCGCGAATGGTGCCGTCGGTGTCGTAATATTCAACTGGCACGCCTTCGACCATCGCACGATGCAGGCGACGGTTTTCGGCGACCAATGAAGGCATTTCAACCGCAATGATTTTGGTCAGGGCATCATGGCGGGCATCATCTGGAATATCGGGATTCAGGCGATCAATCGCCTGTTTCAGGCGATCTTGCAACAGCACATCTGAATACGCCGCCCGTTCGGGTGCGTTACCATCCGGCCCGGCGGTACCATCGCTCAAACGGGCATAGCCCAAAGCCATAAAGTGTTCGAGCAGGATAGCTTCAACTTCGGCTTCGGACAGATAGGCCATCAGACGGGTTCCTCAACAATTTTTTCGGCATCGCCAACGCGAATTTCGCCAGACATCAGTTTGGGCAGTAGGAAGTCGCGGGTTTGGCCAAGAATTCTGTTTTCGATCAGATTAGAAAAAATACGCGAAAACAATGGAGAGCAGAGTTTGTCGAATTCTTCCAGAACGTCCCGCGAGGGGATGAAAATTTTTAGTTCCTTGAGGTCTTGCTTTGTGACATGGCCTAGTCCCGTTGTTTGCTTGTTTCTGGCGATTTCGGCAAATTCTGGATTTAGGCTTTTAAGCATACAATAAAGGAAATGTTTGGTTCGTTTTCCATTTGAACGAACGGCAAAGATATGCTGATTGAGCCATGCATCGCCGCCTGCCCAAATGAAAGTATCAATCGATGTGTCTGGGTTCCCTGACCACGAGAACAACAACTCTCCATCAAAGATACGATATTTCTCATGAAGTGCTGTATTCGTGAATTTTGTATTCTTGGTTATTCCAGATTTCAGCTCAGCGATTTTGATCACAGGTAATGCATCAGATTCCTGTGAAAAGTGCATATTCTTATAGGCTGCACCATTTACCCAGTCGGCTTGGTCGTGAACGGATTGTTCGCACCATCCCTCCGGCTTGCCGTCATCATCAAGGCGATCCGGGAACAGGTTCCAGATTTCCGGCGAGAGATAGCGCGGACGCCCATCCATCTTGGCCTTGGTCGGGCCGAAATCGACAAACCAGTCCTTGAACAAGGCACGCGCCATAGCTTCGAGCGTTTCGTTCATTCGGCGGTTTAGGTCGATTTTGTCGTCGAGCGTTCCCAGCAAGTTTGCAATGTTACGTTGTTCATGTATGGGAATATTTGGAACTTTGAAGTTCTCGATCATTCCCTTTGTTAAGGCATTTCGCGTAGCTCCCGAAGCAGCAAGGCTTAGCATATGTGCTTGCATTTCAGGCGATACTAAAAAATAACGGAGGAAACGCGGATCAATTACATCTGGTCTAGGTCGAATAATTGCAACATGTTGATTGACACGTGCAGGAAGCGCTTCAAGCGCAACTTGACAAGCCCTTGCGACACTGTCCCCGGTAATGTTCAAAAGAACGTCATTTTCCATAACTTCGACGTTTGATAATTTATCAGCTTGTCCTTGCGAAATGTAAGCAAGTCCTGTGAAGGAGAAACTTTCGTTAAGTATATTTTGGCTGCGAATTAGCGAATAAGGACCTTTGTCAAGATATGCGTCTTTTCCGCCGCGTGGAGTTGCTCCACTACCAATCTTGCTACAATAGTCACCTAGTCTCAAACCTTGCGGGTCAGTCGGAGAGCTTCTCACAAGCGGATACCCCCCAACTTTGCTCGAATTTGATTAGTGAGTTTCTCAGACTCTGAAAAGTAATCTTCCAGATACTTCTCTAGTTCAGCAAAGCGTTCCTCAAACGAAACCCCATCATCTTCTTCGACCTCAGCACCAACATAACGTCCCGGTGTCAAAACGTGATCGTGGGAACGGACTTCTTCAAGACTGGCAGATTTGCAGAAACCCGGCACATCTTGATAGTCGCGGCCTTCGCGCCAGCGGTGATAGGTCTCGGCGATTTTTTCGATGTCGTCATCACTGAATTCACGCCGTGTGCGATCAACCATATGGCCGAGCTTACGGGCATCGATGAACAGGATTTCCCCGCTGCGATTACGGAAGCCGTGATTTTTCTTGTTTTTGGCAAGGAACCACAGGCAGGCGGGAATTTGGGTGGAATAGAACAGTTGTCCGGGCAGGGCGATCATGCAATCGATCACGTCTTCTTCGATCATCGCCTTTCGAATATCCCCCTCACCAGACTGACTTGAGGACATCGACCCATTGGCAAGAACGACACCCGCTGTGCCATTGGGGGCGAGATGGTGATGGATATGTTGCAGCCAGGCAAAGTTGGCGTTACCAACTGGGGGAATGCCGAATTTCCAGCGGCCATCTTCGCGCAGTTTATCGCCGCCCCAGTCAGAGATGTTAAAGGGTGGGTTGGCAAGGATGTAATCAAAGCGTAGGTCGCGCAATTCGTCCTTGTGGAAGCTGCCTTCTGAGTTCCAACGGATATCGGCATCAATGCCGCGCACGGCCAAGTTCATTTTGGCCAGACGCCAAGTGGTATAGTTGCTTTCCTGTCCATAGATCGCGATATCGCCAATCCGGCCTTCATGGGCCTCGATAAATTTTTCTGATTGCACAAACATGCCGCCCGACCCGCAGCAGGGATCGTAGACGCGACCTTTATGGGGCTCCAACATTTCAACCATCGTGCGCACGACCGACCGAGGGGTATAGAATTCTCCGCCACGTTTGCCTTCCGATCCGGCAAATTGACCAAGGAAATATTCATACACACGACCAAGGACATCGCGCGATCTGTCCTTGCCTTGTTGCAGAGTGATGCCGGAAATCAGGTCGATCAATTCACCCAGCATCACGGCATTCAGGCCGGGACGGGCATATTCCTTGGGCAATACGCCCTTAAGGGACGGATTTTCCTTTTCAATCGCGATCATGGCCCCGTCAATCAGTTTGCCGATGTCGGATTTTTTGGCATTGGCTTGCAGATGTGACCAGCGTCCAGCCTTAGGAACCCAAAAGACGTTTTCTGCAGCGTATTCGTCGGGATCTTCGGCACCGTCGGGATAATCGGCCAAAAGTTCGGCACGTTTGGCTTCGAAATTATCGGAAATATGTTTAAGAAAAATCAGGCCGAGGGCAACGTGCTTGTAATCGGAAGGCTCCATATTGCCGCGCAATTTATCGGCGGCTTTGAAAAGTTCGGCTTCAATGCCGAGATCTGAGCCGTTGTTATCGGTTTGCTTTGCCATTTTTCTTAAAATTCCTCAATTTCGCTCACACTGCCGCTAAACGATGTTCGTTCATCATCGCCAAGAGCGAATTAAAAACTGCGAAACATTTAAAAGCGCCGCTCGCAGGTATCCACCTTTTTATCTCTTTCAAAATTTCATCTCCCGTTGAGCATGGCACCGCCATGCGAATAAGCAGGAAGCCCGTTCGGGCTGTTTGGTGGGCCCACCAAACCTATCCTGCCCCCACAACGACAGGGTAAAGTTGTGCAATCTCTGGCACAGACTGGCACAAACTGGCAATCCCCGTCAATCTTTGGCACTTTCTGGCACTCATTGGCAATGCACTGTTATTATTGATTTTTTTGATATTCCTATCCTTACGAGAACATGCCTTTTTACCCTTGCGCAGTAGTCCTCCCGTCGAGTAATCAAAAGAATCCCGATGCGCGTCTACAACCAGAGCGGAATGCGTATCATCGACAGGCAAGGGGTCGAAATGAGCGAAATCATTACCTTTAACTTCGATAACGTCGATTTGCGTGCCATCGAAATTGATGGCCATATCTGGACTGTGGGTACAGACGTCTGCAAAGCACTTGGTTACCGGGATGCAGAAAACGGTTTGCGAAATCTCGATGAAGATGAAAAGGGTACACACATTGTGAGTACCGCTGGCGGTAACCAGAATTTGCTGATTATTAACGAAAGCGGTCTCTACTCCTTGATCCTTCGAAGCAGGAAGCCGGAAGCAAAGCGCTTCAAAAAGTGGGTGACATCCGAAGTCCTGCCATCCATCCGCAAAACCGGCGCATATCATCATGCTGACACGACACTGGCAGCCCAAGGCACCGACCAGCATGAACTGATCGAAGCGCTTCGTGACAAAATCAGCCTGCTCGAAGAGAACCGTTCATTGGTTAAAGGGAAACTCACCCACGACAAGTTCAAGGGCGTTGCCCGCCAGCTTTTCGAAAAGACTGATTTCAATGACGAAACCATAGCCGAGATCCTCGCTCCGGGTATTGGCACCTACATGCCGGAATGGGTCAGCTGGCAAAGGCGATTGCATTAATCCGCCTCTATGGACCTTTGACGCTGCTCCGTCCGCTTCACCCATCACAAGAATATAACCAGAATACGAGGCTTCCTTGAGAGCTGGAATTTACGCTCGTCACTCGACTGACAAACAAGGGACGAGCTCAGAAGATCAAATCCGTCGCTGTCAGGAATTCTGCCGTTTCAAGGGATATGATGTCGTTAAGATTTATCGCGACGAGGCCCTGTCCGGAGCGCACATCGAAAATCGCCCCGGCATCAATGCCTTGCTGATCGGTGCGCTTGACGGTCGGTTCGATGTTGTCATCGCAGAAGATCTAAGCCGCATCAGTCGCGATCAGGCTGACACAGCCAATTTCTTCAAGAAAATGATCTTCCTCGGTGTCCCGATGGAAACTGTCAGCGAAGGGCTGATCAACGAGCTGCATATTGGCCTGAAAAGCACAATGAATGCTCTATATCTCAAGGATCTGGCCGAAAAAACCCACAGAGGCGTTATTGCCGCCGTCCTGCGTGGCGGCGTACCAGGCGGCAAACTCTACGGCTATGATCTCGTGCACGCACTTGATGAAGCAGGCGAGCCGATACGCGGCAAGCGAACAATCAATCCAAAACAAGCTGCAATCGTGCAGGATATCTTTGCTGCCTATGCGTCCGGTCAGAAACTCAAACATATCTGTGAAGACCTCAATCGACGCGGTATCGACGCACCAAACGGAGGCCAATGGGCCCCGACAACACTTGTCGGTTCTTTTGTCCGCCAGACCGGCCTGCTGCGACAGACGCTCTATAACGGCGCCATAACGTTCAACAAGATGCAGTATCGCAAGCATCCGGAAACCGGCAAACGTCTCTCGGTGATGCGTCCGGAAAGCGAATGGGTAACAGTGCCAATCCCCGAACTGGCTATTGTCGATGAAAACTTGTTTGCCAGCGTGCAACGTTCACTTGATCAACGTTCAGCTCGACAGCGTGAGCGTAAACTCGCCCCGAAAGTCATGACCGAGGAGGAAAAGCGTGAAATCTCGATCAATCGGTCACGAGAATGGCGGCGAAGCCAAGCCATTACCGGCAAACGCGCGAATGCGGTCTTTGGCGGCAAGCTCTATTGCGGCAAGCATGGCGAGCCGATTGTTGCGACCTATGCCCGGCACTATTCCTGCAAATCGAAAGGCTGCCCGAACCGGAGCCTCAATTATGACCAGATTATCGCGTTCGTGATTGACGCCATCAGCACCCTTGATCGCAATATGATTATGGCACATTTCGACAGCGCAGAAATTGTTCAGAAACGCACGAAACTGGAATATGAGATCGCGCAACTGAATAAGGAACTTGAGGCTGTCCGCACCGGCCTCAACAAGGTCATTGATGCCTTGGGACCAGATGCCAGGTCTCACGAAATCCGTGCATTTTTTGACGACAAGTCAGAACAGATTCATCGCTTGAAACTCGACATCTCCCGATGTGAACGGGAACTGGCCGAAACAACACTGCCCAAAAGCATCGACCGCATTGTCACTTGCCACAACAAGTTGGTCGCAAAGCTGCAAACCTGGTCACGCGATCCGGAAGCCGTCGTCCCGCTGCGCCGGATCATCGACAGACTGACCATTCACGTCATCTGGAATGAGGCTGAGGAATGCTGGGAGCAAAGCTGCGAAGTGACGTTTGACTTTGCAGCAATCATAACTGCGGACAAACGACATTCATAATAAGCCCTGCGAATCAACAGTGAGCTTCTGTTTGCCTGACAAGAACACGCCGAAAAATTCAGAGACTTGAAACACCTTAGGTTGAACATTACTGTAACCTAAGATAAAGAATCAAGATCGGACGGTCGCATGATAGAGAGCATACATTTAGCTAATGTTGGTATCTACGATGCCACCGGAACTAAACTTGAGGCACTGAAGAAGCTCAACTTTATCTTCGGCTCAAATGGATCGGGCAAGACAACAATTTCTCGTGTTATCGAGGGGCCGAGCACCTGCCAAATAGCATGGTCAGACAATATTCCTCTCGAAACCCGTGTCTATAATAAGGATTTTGTCGAAAAGCACTTCGATGCTGAAAGCAACATAAAGGGCATATACACGTTTGGAGAAAATGTTGAGGTCACAGACAAGATTAAACTTCTCAAAAGCGATGCTGATGAGATCAAGTCTAAGCTGACTGGACTGCGGAAGACTCTCTTTGGTGACGATAACGAAAGCGGAAAGAAGAAAGAACGTGAAGCGTTAGACGCTCAGCTTGTTGAGGATGTTTGGAACGCCAAGAAGAAATTTGATGACTTGGAAATGGCTTTCGCCGGTCTCAACAATAACAAGAAGAACTTCTGCGCTCGATATCTCACAGAAGCGTCAAGCAATGTCGCAACAATGAGGGATATTGCAGAGCTCCGTGAAGCTGCGACAACCGTCTTTTCAGGATCGTTAACCAAGGCGGAGCTGTTACCTCCTCCTCAAGACAGTTCGACGTTTCCAATGATGGAAGGCTCTGCAATCCTTAAGAAGAAGATTATCGGTAAAGAAGATGTGGACATTGCGGCGCTGATCGAAAAGCTAGGCAACAGCGACTGGGTTCAGCAAGGACGGCAATATTTCAGACAACTAGAAGACCAGTGCCCATTCTGCCAGCAAAAGACAAATGCTTCCTTCAAGCAGGGCCTTGAGGCGTATTTCGATGAGAATTACATCGCCGACCTCGCCGCCATTGACAAGCTACACGCTGACTATACAGGTGCTGTAAAGGAAGTTCTGAACGCTTACAACGCCGCTGAGTATATTGAATCGCCTTTTCTTGACCGCGAAGCCTTTGAGAGGGATGTCGCAACTCTTCGCCTTGCTCTGGATGGCAATATTGATCACATCGTTGCTAAGCGAAAAGAGCCCAGCGCCCCAGCAACACTCACTGATACAACCCCACTTTTCGAAGCTGTGACTACCCATATCAGCACAGCGAATAAGAAGATAAAAGCCAACAACGATACAGTCATCAACATTGCCGCACGCAAGAAGGAACTGACATCGCAAGTTTGGAAGAGGCTGCTCGAAGACACAAAGGCGATTTACGACAAGTTCAAAGCGGCCTCTGATGGGCTTGATAAAGCGATCAAATCGCTAGAAACCCAGATAGAAATCCAATCAAAGAGTCTTGCCACAAAACAGGAAGAGATAGAAGAAAACGAGCGCAAGATTACCAGCATCAAGCCAACAATTGATGCCATCAACAAGCTTTTGAAGTCATTTGGCTTTAATAACTTCCACCTCGCCGAAGGGGAGGATAGCGGGTTCTATCAGGTTAAACGAGCAGATGGAAGTGATGCGAAACGAACACTAAGTGAAGGAGAGAAGTCCTTCATCACGTTTCTATATTTCTATTCTCTGATCGATGGATCGTTCAGTGCAAGCGGCGGCATAAATGACAAGGTGGTTGTATTCGATGACCCCGTTTCGAGCCTTGATGCAGACATACTTTTCATCGTTTGTAATTTAATAAAGGTTATTGTTGCCAAAATGCGTACAGGGGAAAGCCCCATCAAGCAGGTATTTCTGCTCACGCACAACATATATTTCCACAAGGAAGTAACGTTCGATAGAAATCGTAGTGCCGACATGGCGAAGAATGATGAAACATTCTGGGTCGTAAAAAAAACGTCGCAACGCTCTGAGCTTGTATATTTTAAGGAAAACCCTATTAAGTCGAGCTATGAACTTCTCTGGCGAGAAGTCAGACAGAAACCGCCTTCTGATACTGCAATCCAGAACGTCATGCGCAGAATACTTGAACACTATTTCAAATTCTACGGCGGCATGAGACCTGAAAACATTATCGAAAAATTCGACGGTCATGACAAAATGATCTGCAGCACATTGCTGTCATGGGTGAATGACGGATCACACTTCGCGGCAGATGATTTGTATATGACCTGTGACCCAGGGCAAGTTGATCGATATCTTGCCGTATTCCAAAGAATCTTTGAGGAATCGGATCACGGAGGACACTTCAAGATGATGATGGGTGACGACTATGTCGCCCTATCGCAGCCTGCCACACCCCAGCAAGAAGCGGAAGCTACGCCTGTAGAACCGGTATCCAACTGATTGTAAAACCGTCTAGAAATAAAACCCTCGGCACCTTTCTAACCGTCAGTCATAGTATTCTGACTTGCGTATTTCTGAGCCCCTAACAATGTCAAACAGGAATACACCCGGCAAAATCCTGCCGGTTCATCACATGGACATTCCCCGGTCGATCTTCTGAAATGCACGCGGAATAGCTGTCTTGAGCCAAGACGGCAATTGGCTTGCGACTTTTCGCGTACGTCCTTTCACACGACACAAAAGCAATCTGCTGCGCTCGCGCGAATTATCAAAAATATAAACCCGATCCGCCACTCCGATAAACTCGGCAAGCCTTGTAAGGCTTCGCGGATAACGACGTTTTACATCCTCAGAGGGCACATGATGGCCTCCGGCTGCGACGCGCTGCGCGATCCTGGCAATTGACAGCGACGGATCAGGCAACCCGACATAAACAAAATTTATACCGTAGCCTTTCGATCTGGCAGTTTTCACCAGTTGCAGCTCGCGCTGCCCGGAAAGGGTCGTCTCTATGATGAACGAAGTACCACCGGAAAGATGGGCTTCCTGCTGTAAAATAGCTTCCCGCCCCGCATAAACCCTGCCACGCTCGGGAAAAAGTTTATGAATGTTATCCGGATTAACCACCGGCAAGGATTGTGGTTCTGCCGGGTTATATCGCTCGACGAGCGTACTTTTGCCCGCCCCATTCGGACCCGCAACAATCCAAAGCTGAGCCATCAGATGGCGCGAAGCACTTCAACAGTGCCATCATCATTGACAGACACGAGTTCGCAACGGCCATCGGGCCATTTCCGGACAATACTGCCTTCATGTGCGGGGTCACAATAGAATACCGGTCGTCCAGCTTCGAGATGGGCTTTTGCTGCCCGACCATCGTCATTGGCAAGCTGCTTCTCAAACTCCAGCCAGAGCTTGCGGCTATCCGCCCCTCTGGCATTCGTCACCTGCTCAAATGTGATTTCCGGCATGAGATTTCCTTGCTGCACTTTGTCTGCATGTTTGTAAGGCATGGATTCTTATACACCATTGATACGTGTTGAAAAAACGCAATATCGCACTTATCGATCCCTAGTCTCCATTTCCTTCAGGTCAGGCTCTAGCCAGAGCAATTCTCTCCTGCCAGTGAGCGATCTCGCATTCTATGAAGGCAAGCCGATTTCTCATCCCTGATTGATGCGCCAAATCAGCAGAGTGCTGGGCACGGAACTGCAATGCTGCCTCTCGCTGTTCCGGAAACATCTTTTTCATGCCGTCGCTTGTTCGCAAGTACTGCTCTTGGCGCGTTTTGAAGGCCTGTTCCAACTCGGAAAGACGCAATTTCGTCTGACGGGCCTCGTTCATCAGGGCAGCGATGGCAGCATGTGCATCCGCTATCAGTTCGTGATCTTTGTATGTAACGCCTTCTGCCAGGCGGCCAGAACAATTTGAATGCTCTATCACATCGCCAGCATCACCCATTGCCATGCTTGGCAAAACGTTGCGGACACGTTCCATAAAGATATTCTCTGCCTTGGTCGCACTCCAGGGCAACATGTAATCCGAATAGGGTTCGGCAAGATCCCCGGCGGATAACCTCACCAGCGACAGGTCAACACAATCGCGATATTCGGTTGCCTTGAGTTTCTGATCAATCTCGTGGATTTCCCCGATCACGCCTTCCGGCCATGGCCATTTCAAACCAGCCAGCAACGTGAACCGTCGCCGGATCGGCAAGACAATCTCGTCTTCAAACCGCTGCCAGACACCAAGCGCACGCATGGTATTCTTGACCGGGGTCGTGATATCGCCGGTATCAAACTCCTCAATGTCGTGGATCACAGCATAACCGGCGGTCTCTGGGGACGCCAGATCGCAAGCCTGCACGCAGTGCTGGGCAACACTGACATCACAGGCACCATTCCAGCGCCGAATGCGGGACAAGCCAGCCGCCTGATGACGAAACACCTCAAGCTGGACTTCGAACGAGACAGGAACATGATCAGAGGACGCCGTCAGCTCACGCATGACACATCTCCGATCAGCAATCCCCGACGTTCTGCAACGGGTTCAATGATGGGCATCAAGTGATGACGCGCCATATCCTGAACGCATCTGTTCCGGGCTTTCAAATCGATTGTGTTGCCATTAACAACCGCGCGGATCTGCGATAGCCAGAGACGCGGATTTCGACATCCGGGAATGTCCGCCTGTGCAACAATCTGGCTTATCTCTTGCCATTCCGGGGGATCAGAGGGGTCACAAGGATCAGGAATGGCATCCGACTTTTCCTGCTCGGAGCATTCCGTAACCAACCCATCAAGAATATCCAGCACGCCAAGCCGTGAAGGCCTTTTTCCCTGTCGTCTAACACCTTCCAATGCCTGCCGAACGGCATCAAACCCGACACGGTCAATCGCCTCATTCACACGCAAACAGGCATTGGTCAGCGTCCAGGGCTCGGCACAAAGGCGCTGCCACTCTCTTGCCAGAATCAGACATTGATCATCGACGGAAGGCAGGATGACGGCCCCCATGCCGCTTGTAGCATGGGCCTGTTCCTTCTCATCCGTGTTATCATCTTTATCCGTGTTCATATTGGAACCGGCACCACATGCCGGTTTAACACCGGAATCAGATGCCGGTTTGAGGGAACCAGATGCCGGTTTGGTTCCCAGCCCCACCAGTTGATAGGCGTTGCGGTTGCGCAGCCGTCCGGCACTCCGTACCAAACGCCGGATCAGACCAAGCTGTTCAAGTCGTTTAAGAGCCTGTCGCACCTTGCGCTCTGATAACCCGGCTTCGCAGGCGATGGTTTCAATTTTCGGAAAACAGTTCTGGCTTCGGTCATTGACGTGCGATGCCAGAACCACGGCAACGCAGATCTCCGAAGTGCTGAGATCCTCGTGATCGAATATCTCGTTCTGCACCCATTGCCAGCGGGCAACGGCAGATGTTCCGACAGGTGCGGACTGTACGGCACCCTTGCGGATTTCGGCGTATGTATAAAGGGATGTCATGTTTGGTATCGGCGGAGTTCTGCTCTCGCATTTGCACTTGACAAAGCGATCCCGTTACCTAAACTGGTTCTCAGATTTCCACACTGAGGCAGTTTAAGCCTTTTCAAAGACCCGTTGGTTGCCGCCGACGGGTTTTTTGCTGTCTAAATTCTTGAAAAGTCAGGAAAAACTAAAACTCGGAACTGCCGTCTCCTCTTTTTGAGGAGTGTCCCCGAACTTTTTCTCTTGTTTCGCGAATCCGTCGAGTCTATATCTCAAAACTCGACGGATCGGAAAGAGTGGTTGCGGGGGCAGGATTTGAACCTGCGACCTTCAGGTTATGAGCCTGACGAGCTACCGGGCTGCTCCACCCCGCGTCAGTGGGTGTATTCTGTTTTGGCTGTGTCTGCCTTCAAACAGATAACGCCGCGTCTGGGATGATGCGGCGTTGGATGTTTGGGAGTGTTTATAGGGAATATGGATTGCTGTATTTGGAAGGCCCGGCGGGGACCTACTCTCCCGTGCCTTAAGACAAAGAACCATCGGCGCAGGCTGGTTTC
>NZ_DBGS01000026.1:0-3046 GCF_002295455.1 Thalassospira sp. UBA848
CGGCTGGTCTCAGTCACCTTGCGTTTGCAGGAAACCGGGCAGCTTCGCGTTGATACCGGTCGGGGATTGCGCGATGTCGCACTTCCGGTATCTGCGCCACCCGATGACAAAGACGCGCTGTATAGCGGGGATATCACGCTGCGCGCACTGGGCTGGCGGCTGGGCAGTGGCGGGGGGCTGAAAAGTGGACTTTGGCGCATCGCCGGGGCATTGCCCCGGCCTTTTTTGTTGCTTGGTGTGGCCAGTGAAATGGGGGTGAATGACTGATGGGTGGATTTACATCAATCGTGCCGATGGCGGCATCGGTGCTGCAAACCGGACAACGCATTAGCGCCAACCAGACCAATGCACAAAGCCGGATTGATCAGGGCGAAGCCGTCCGTCAGGCGGAGCTGGCCGAGATCAATGCCCGCCAGCGTGAAGAGGCCGCCAAACGCGAAGAAGACCTTCGACGCAGGCAAGCAACCGCGCGTGCCCGGCAAGGGGCATCGGGGCTGATGGCCGGTGGGTCTGGTTCGGCCAGTGCGGTTCTGGCGGGGTTTGAAAAGGCCGCGCGGCAGGATGCGGAACTGGACGCAGATGCTGCTGCCCGCAAGCGCCGCCGCATCAACCAACAGGCCGCCTGGCGCGAAAAGTCGCTTTTGCGATCTTCGCAGGATGACACGGTCGCACGGCTGAATGCCTGGTTTTCAAAGCGTGATGGCTGATTTTTTTTAGGGGGAAGTACGCTATGGGCGCTGTTTTTGCCAATCAGATCCGTGCCACCATTGCCTTTGTCGGCGATGGCGCGCGTGACAAGTTTCCGTTTGATTTTGATGTGTTTGATGCGGGTGATCTGCGCATCACCATCGATGGCAATGAAATCGAAACCGGTTTTCACATCGCCTTGACGCCCAGCGATGAGGGCGGTGGTGGTGTGGTGCGGTTTGAACACCCGCCGGAAACCGGTGCCCGGATCACCATTGCCCGCCAGTTGCATTTGCGCCGGCTAAGTGCCTTTGACGCCATGTCGATCCCGCGCGGCGATGCGCTGGAACGCGATCTTGATTTCATGACGGCCGCCCTTGGGGATGTTGATCACGCACTGACCGGGACGCTGCGTTTTGGTCCGGATCAGGATGCACCTGCATCGGCTGAATTGCCGGTGATCACGCCCGGTCGGGCGCTGATCTGGAACGCGGCGGGCACGGGGCTTGCCAACGGACCCAGCGGGGCGGAGATCGCGCAGGCCAGCACTAAGGCAGCGCAGGCACAGGATGCCGCCAACCGGGCGGAGGCCGCCGAAAGCCGGTCTGAAACCGCGCTCGCGTCGTTTGAAAGATCAAACGCCGCGGCGATGCTTGATCTTGATTTTCGCAGTGGCGATGTCCTGGCGTGGGCGGATGAGCGCCGCATGCCGGTGATTGATGCGCCGGTCAGCCGGATCATGGATATCCGCGAAACCGGATCGCTGGTCAGGCTTTCCAGCGGGGCGCAATTGACCTTGCCGGTGGCGTCACTTGCGCGCAATGGGGTGCGTTATCGGGTGTTTAACGGTGATGGCACGATGGTTGATATCACAACGGCGGCGGGAAATGTGATCCGCCCGACCAATGGCGGGGCGGAGGCAACTGTTTATCCGTTGCCGACACGCGGTGACATGGTCGATCTGGTCTGTGATGGCACGCGCTGGTTTGCCGCGCCGATCCATGAAACTGGCCCGGTGGTGAAGCTTTTGCGCACGGCCAGCCAGTCCATTCCGGCGGGCGGGGCGTTTCTGGTTGAATGGGATCAGGTGATCGAAGACAGCCACGGGCTTTATGACAGTGCGGTGCATGGCGTGACCGGTCTGCCGCCGGGCTTTTATCATGTTGATATCGGGGTCAGGCTTCCGATTACCGACCAGTCGGTCTTTACGACTTTGTCGCTCGAACGCTTTGACGGCACCGATTGGTCAAGCCACCTGCAAGCCAATGACATTAGTGCGACGGGCAGCGGGGCGGCGCACAGCTTGCGGCTGAATGGCATTGCCCGGATCGGGGCCACGCCCGGCACCGGATTGCGTTTGCGCATCGTGCATAGCGACACCCAAACGCGCGAAATCGCGGCAAGTGAACTTTTGAGCTGGTGTCACATCCATCGCATTGGCGGCTAGCACGCCAACACGCACCTGCCATCCATCGACTACACACTGATCGGAGATGCATCCAATGGGATTGCGTTATCAGCCGCTTGCGGCCTGCATGAATGTTTCGCGCGCCAGCACCAAGCTTGTCCGCGGCCAAAGTGGCCTGCTTGAAACCCGCACGATTGATGAACCGGCTTATGACCATGATCGGCTTGGTCGTCGACTGGGCCTTCTGATCGAGGGGGCGGCGACCAACCTGCTGCGCTACTCAACGGCCTTTGACAATGCACTTTGGGAAAAGAACAGTGGTGTGACCGTGACTGGCAGCACCATTGCCGCCCCGGATGGCAGCCAAACCGCGATGCAGCTTGATCTGCCGGGCAGTGCGGCGGGTGCGGATGGCCTGTATCAGAATGTCGGCGGGCTTGGGGCCAACGATACCTATAGCTTTGCCGTCTGGATGCGCGCGGTTTCGGGCATGGCTGACATCACGCTTGGCGGAATTGACGGGCCGTCCGCCCATGGCTTTACGGTGGATGAAACTTGGCAGCGGGTTTGGATCGCGGAACCAGCCTCAAGCACCACGCGATATCCGAAAATCAGTACGGCTGTTTCGGCCCTTCCGGCCTCTGTCCTGATCTGGAATGCGCAGCTTGAAGCCGGGCCTGCGCCGACCAGCGATATCATCAGCAACGGCATTCCGGCCGCACGGGCGTGCGATGATGTACGCCTTGATCCCGGCGACTGGTTCGCGCAAGGCCGGGGCACAATGGTGTTTGATATCCATACCGCCAAGGATTGGGCAGGTATCTGGCGGATCGTGCAGCTTTATTCCTTAAGCCTCAATGATGATCACCTTGATCTTGGCTATGACAGTGCCGCCGATCAGTTGCGCATTTCGCTGCGAGCGGATGGCGTGCCGGTCGTCACCCAGTCGCT
>NZ_DBGS01000121.1:0-39249 GCF_002295455.1 Thalassospira sp. UBA848
TGCCCCCGCAACCAAAACAACAAACCCCGCCAATGGCGGGGTTTTGTCGTTTTAGTCTTGGGTCAGCATTCGAACCTTCGATCCTCCTGTGTTCTGAGCCTGTGCTCATAACTTGAAGGCTGAAGATGTATAGAAAACGTGCCAGTGGCACGTTTTTAGTCTGAAGGTCGAGCACGGCGAAGCCGCGCGCAGACTGCGCAAGGGCTACAAGCTCACGTCTAACCGATAGCCACAGCCCGCAGGCCGGAGCTGGCGGAGCCCGAAGGGCGGAGACTAATCCTGCCCCCGCAACTTTATCCCAGTCCAAATTCCCGCTCTAATGAGTCAAGTTCACTATTCCAAGACAAACCAGTGGGCTAATCACTGTTACAGATTTTCGCTACGGTCATCTACTAAAGGTGACAACGTATTTTAGGACGGCGCAGCGAAGATACTGTTTGTCATTGAAACTGTGATTTGGAAACACGACCCTTTCGGGATCACATTTGAACTGAGCTACAAAGCGGGATGAGCATAAAATGAAGACATCAAGAATAAATCCACCCAGCCTCTTTGACAGTCGCGAATTAGGATTTTCCCAGGTCGTCGTGAAAAAAGGCAGCGGAAAATCCATCCACGTGTCAGGACAAGTGGCGTGGAACGCGGACAGGGAAATTACTTGCGAGGGCGACCTCTATAAACAAGTTCTTCAGAGCTTGAGGAACCTTGAAACTGCTCTGCAGCATGCGTCTGCGGCTCTGACTGACGTCGTGGCACTCCGAATTTATATCAAGGAAAGCCACATTGATGACAGCGCTGCCATAAGTCGGGGCCTGATCGAGGTCTTTGGTGAGGAGCTACCCTGTGCAACCTGGATAGGTGTGCCGAGATTGGCACGTGAGGAGTTTCTCGTCGAGATTGAACCGACGGTCGTTGTCGCAGAATGATCGCGATGTACCGAAAGGTTAGTGATTGTTCCTGTTAGGTCACCAACACAACAACCCCGCAAATGGCGGGGTTGTTGTGTTTTAAGTATCTGACCAACTGTGGCGCCTTAGCTGCGTGGCTTGAGGTTTTCCGGGTCGTAAATCGGTTTGTAGCCGATGCCATAGACTTCGACCGGATAAATCTCGTCCATATAGGACACAGTCAGTTTGCGACCTTCCTGGCAGTAGTCCCACGGCAGGTAAGCAAGGGCGATGTTTTTACCGACACTCGGGCCAAAGGCGATCGAGGTGGTGTAGGAGCGACGGCCCAGCTCATCAATCAGGGTCTTGCCGGTTTCCGGATCCATCACCGGCAGGCTTCCGACCGGGTAGCGGGCAACACCGTTGGCATCGACATTGTCGGTCATGATAAGCGTGCAGAGCATTGCCGGTTGATGATCGCGTTCGCGGTATTCGACATGCTTTTCCTTGCCGCGGAAGTCGGCTTCCTTGACCTTCGGGCGCGCGAGATCGGCTTCCAGCAGGTTGTACTGGGTGTGCAGATCAGCGTTTTGCAGGCGCAGCGATTTTTCCAGTCGGCGCGAGTTGGCATAGGTTTCAACCCCCACAGCCAAAACGCCGATACCCCGCAGCGCATCCCAGACAACAAGGCCGTCTTCGTAGCGCATGTGAAGTTCCCAGCCCTGCTCACCGACATAGGAAATGCGGAAGGCCGAAACGGTCTTGCCGGCAATCTTGATCTGACGGATCGCGGCAAACGGGAAGTTTTCCACATTCAGAGCTTCGGGATCTTCGACAACCTTTTTGAGGTTCTCACGCGCGTTCGGGCCCCAGATACCAATGGTGGTGTAGTCTTCGGTCACATCGGTGATCGTGACGTCCCAGCCTTTATCCTGAGCCATGCGGCGCATATAGGTCAGGTCGCGCGGGCCGGCATCGGCACCATTGACCAGACGGCAGCGGTCTTCCATGCGGAAGACGGTGAAGTCAGCACGCACCATGCCTTCGTCATCAAGCATATGGGTATAGATACCCTTGCCGATATTGGCATCACCGCTGATCTTGGCGGCACAAAGCCATTCCATCAGTTCGACATGGTCGGGGCCTGAAATGTCGGTCATGTGGAAGTGCGACAGGTTGATGATGCCGCAATCGTCACTCATGGCCAGCTGTTCGGCGTTCGATACGCGCCAGAAGTGACGGTTGTCCCATTCATGTTCACGAACGGGCACGCGATCTGCGTATTTTTCCAGAAGGTGCTCGTTGGCGGCATAGCCATGGGCACGTTCCCAGCCGCCGAGTTCCATGAAGTAGCCGCCCAGTTCGACTTCGCGCTCGTAGAACGGTGAACGGCGAATGCCACGGGCGTTGGCGAACGGCTCGCGCGGGTGGACCGGCGGGTTGTAGATCTTTTTCGCCGTTTCATAGCAACGGTCATGGATATACTGTTCGTTCAGCTGGAACTTGTTAAAGCGCGAGAAATCGACGGATGCATGGTCAACATGGGTGCGGCCATGGGTCATCCAGTCAGCAATCAGTTTGCCCATGCCCGGGCCGTCTTTGATCCAGATGCCAACAGCGTACCAAAGGCCGCGCAGGTTCTGGCTTTCCCCCATGGACGGACCACCGTCAGCAGAGGACTGCAACAGGCCGTTGAAAGAATGGCTTTCGTTAAAGCCAAGCTCGGTCAGGATCGGGGTCAATTCCATGGCGCGCTCGAGCGGCTCGATTACGTCTTCGAGTTCGAGGTCGCGCTGGGACGGGGACAGGCGCGCCTGATCCTTTTCAAGGATGTCGCGCGGATGGACTAGACGCGGGTTTTCCTCATAGTAGTAACCCCATTCGATCTGGCCACCCTCGGTGCTTTTGGGGTCGCCTGTGTCGCGCATATAGGCCGAGTTACCCTGATCACGCAGCAACGGGTAACCGATTTCAACACCGGTGCCTTCGAACTCGTTATACGGTCCGAAGAAGGTCAGCGGATGGTCGACCGGCATTACGGGAAGGTCTTCACCCGCCATTTCAGCAATCAAACGGCCCCACAAACCGGCACAGACAACAACATAGTCCGCATGGATCGTGCCGCGTTCGGTGACGACACCCTTGATGCGGCCATCTTCGGTGATGAGCTCACGGGCGGAGGTGTTGGCAAAGATTTTGAGCTTGCCGGTTGCTTCGGCCTGATCGATCAATTTGCCGGCAACAGTCTGGGAGCGCGGGGTGACGAGACCGGCATCCGGGTCCCACATTGCACCCTGGATCTGGTCTTCTTCGAGAAGCGGGAATTTTTCCTTGGCCTCGGCGGCGGAGATCATTTTGACGTTGGTGCCAAATGCCTTGCCGGAATCAACGCGGCGCTTGAGTTCGCCCATGCGTTCGTCATCACCGACACGTGCAACTTCCAGACCGCCGATGCGCGCGTAATGGCCCATCTTTTCATAGAAGTCCATGGAATACATGGTGGTCCAGGTGGTCAGCAGGTCATGGCTGGTGGCATAGCAGAAGTCCGATGCGTGTGCGGTCGAGCCGATGTCAGTCGGGATGCCCGATTTATCGATGCCGACAATATCATCCCAGCCATTTTCAATCAGGTGATGTGCCACCGAGGAGCCAACAATACCGCCGAGACCGACGATGACAACTTTGGCCTTGCTTGGAAATGCGCTCATTTCTCTCAATCCTTCTTTCCGAGATGTTTGTCAGTGCTCGGCATGGCGAAAACGCGTCAGGGACCGGTCAAAGCCGGCCCCCTTGCAGGAGTTTACTATAAAGTGAAGACAACCGTTCGGTGATCGTTGAGCATCACCCGGCCTTCAAGATGGTATTTGACCGCGCGGGCGAGAACCCTTGATTCAATATCGCGGCCAGCCGCGACGAAATCTTCTGCCGACATGGCGTGGTTCACGCGTTCTGTTTCCTGTTCAATGATCGGGCCTTCATCCAGATCCGGTGTGACATAGTGTGCGGTCGCGCCGATCAGTTTTACGCCACGCTCATAAGCCTGATGATACGGCTTTGCCCCCTTGAAGGATGGCAGGAACGAGTGGTGAATGTTGATGATCATGCCGTAGAACTGGCTTGAAAGCTCGTTGGTCAGGACCTGCATGTAACGGGCAAGGACCACCAGTTCAGACTTGGTTTCCTTGATCAGGTCCGCAAGCTTGGCTTCCTGTTCAGCCTTGTTTTCCTTGTTCACCGGCCAGTGATAGAAGGGAATGCCTTCCTGATCGGCAACTTTGCGGGCGTCTTCGTGGTTCGAAACAATCGCCGCAACTTCGGCATCCAGCCAGCCCACCTTGATTTGGTAAAGAAGGTGCAGCATCGCATGGTCGAATTTCGAAACCATGATGATGATTCTCGGACGGCGTGCAACTTCATCAATCTTGAGCTTCAGGTTAAAGCGATCAACAGCTGGGTTCAGCGACAGGGCGATGGATTCCTTGTCGATATCTGACGGTGTGATGACCGCAACACGCAGGAAGAATTTGTTGGTGTGGCGGTCCCAGAACTGGTTGGACTCGGCGATATTGGCGCCGCGCGTGGCCAGAGCAGAGGTAACGGTCGCAACGATGCCCGGCTGATCGTCGCAGGCAATACGCAGGATATATGAGGTATCGTTCACTGGTTTGGTTCCGTTTCGATTTCTCTGGTGAGCTTAAAGCTGGTTTTCCAGCTGCGGCAGAATGTCAAACAGATCACCGACAATGCCATAATCCGCGACCTGGAAAATCGGTGCTTCTTCATCTGTATTGATGGCAACAATAATCTTGGAATCCTTCATGCCTGCCAGATGCTGGATCGCACCGGAAATGCCACATGCGATATATAGGTCCGGCGCAACAACTTTACCCGTTTGACCGACCTGAAGATCATTTGGCGCGTAGCCCGCATCAACAGCTGCGCGCGACGCCCCCACAGCCGCACCAAGCTTGTCAGCCAGCGGCGTGATGACGGATTTGAACTTTTCTTCCGACCCAAGCGCACGACCACCGGAAACAATAATCTTGGCGGAACCGAGTTCCGGACGATCATTTTCCGACAGAATGTTTTCAAGGAAGGAAGATTTCCCGTTATCGGTGCTTCCGGCATCAACCGATTTGATTTCGGCAACGCTGTCACCAGCCTCAACCGCACCAAAGCTTGAGGTGCGGATGGTCAGGACTTTTTTGGCATCGGTGCTTTGAACAACTTCGATGGCGTTACCGGCATAGATCGGGCGTTTGAAGGTGTCGGCGTCGACAACTTCCATCACCTCGGATACCTGCATGACATCAAGCAGGGCCGCAACCCGCGGCAGGATGTTCTTGCCGTTTGCGGTTGCCGCAGCGACGATGGTGTCATAATTACCGGCAAGCGAGACGATGAGGTTTGCAGAGTTTTCAGCAAGATGATTTGCCAGCGCGTCGTCCTCGGCAACCAGAACACCACGAACACCCGGAAGCTTGGATGCCTGTTCGGCAACGGCGCTAACACCGGCACCTGCGACCAGAATATCAACATCACCGCCGATCTGGGCGGCAGCACTCAGGGCCTTTGCAGTCTGTTCAGACAGAGCGGCATTATCGTGTTCGGCAAAAAGAAGAATAGCCATGTTTTCAATCTCCGCCTGGGTCAGATGACGCCAGCTTCATTCTTGAGTTTGTCGGTAAGTTCAGCAACATCGGCAACCTTGATGCCCGCCTGTCGTTGTGCGGGTTCTTCAACCCGGATCACACGCAAACGCGAAGCAACGGTTACGCCGAAGTCGGCGGCGGTTTTGGTATCAAGCGGCTTTTTCTTGGCTTTCATGATGTTTGGAAGCGACGCATAGCGCGGTTCATTCAAACGCAAATCGGCCGTGACAATTGCCGGCAGACTGACGCTGATGGCCTGAAGGCCGCCATCCACCTCGCGGGTGACTTTTGCATGGTCTGCCGAGAGTTCGAGCTTGGAGGCAAAGGTTGCCTGTGACCACCCCAGCAGGGCCGAGAGCATCTGACCGGTCTGGTTGGCGTCATCATCAATCGCCTGTTTGCCAAGAATGACAAGGCCGGGTTCCTCGGCTTCAACAACGCCCTTGAGGATTTTTGCGACATCAAGCGGTTCTACCGGACCATCGACCGTGATCAGGATGGCGCGATCTGCGCCCATGGCAAGGGCGGTGCGCAAGGTTTCCTGTGCCTGTGCCGGGCCAATCGAGACAGCGACGATTTCGTCAGCCTGACCTGCTTCCTTAAGACGGATAGCTTCCTCGACAGCGATTTCGTCGAAGGGGTTCATCGACATTTTGACATTGGCAAGGTCAACACCGGAACCATCCGCCTTGACGCGGATTTTCACGTTGTAGTCGACGACCCGTTTAACAGGTACGAGAACCTTCATCATTTCCCTCTCTGACGAAATCCGGATCAGATTTGGCTGGTCCGGGGTGGTCGCTGGCAATAGCGACCCGATTTAAGTTTCAAAGACTGGAAGCGTTACGTGATGTGACACTACCGGAGGCGACATTTAACTTGGTGCAATTCGGGATGCCGATTTCCGGGAACGGGACAATTGCTACACATTTTCGGACAACCTTCGGGGCGCGAATGTACTGTTTGCCGATTTTGGCATCTTCATCGCAATCCGATTGTTGATTCTTCCAAGACCCTGTGTTTCTCTTGCTTCCCCGATATACCCTTCGGTATCATGAAAATTAATCTGGCGACTTTTTGCGCCAAAAAATAGAATGTTTGCGTCAAAGTGAGATTACCGCTACGACAAACCTGACAACCTTGCCTGTATCGGAGGAACCGATGCTCAAGAAGACTGATTCCCGTGCCCAGCCCGCACCGCGTTTGAACGTCGGTTTTATCCTTGCAAAGCGCTTTACGCTGTGTGCTTTTGCGAACTTTGTCGATGTCTTGCGGCTTGCCGCGGATGAGGGTGATCGAAGTCGTCCGATCTTGTGCAAATGGACGGTTCTGTCCGATACGATGGACCCGATCACATCAAGTAGTGGTATTGCGGTACATCCGAAGGAACGGTTGGGCGATCCGCGACGGTTTAACTATATCGTGGTTGTCGGCGGCCTGATGGATGACGCTGAAAAGCTCAGCCCCGCCTATCAGAAGTTTTTGCATGAAGCTGCCGCTGCCGGGGTGCCGCTTGTCGGTGTTTGCACCGGGGTGTTCATGTTGCATGAGGCGGGTCTGCTTGACGGATATCGCTGCTGTGTCAGCTGGTTCCACCATTCCGAAGTTGTTGAGCAATTCGAGGGACTTGATCCGGTAACCGAGCAAATTTTTGTCGTGGACCGTGACCGGTTGACCTGTTCGGGCGGGGTGAGTTCGGCGCATCTGGCAGCCTATTTGGTCGACAAGCATGTTGGCCGGGCACAGGCCAATAAAAGCCTGCACATCATGATCATCGATGATGCGCTTCAGGCCGAAAAGCCGCAGCCGGGGATTCCACTGGATCTGAAGACCCAGGACCAGATTGTGCAGCGTGCGCTTTTGATCATGCAGCAGAATATCGACATGCCGATTTCGGTTCAGGAAATTGCCCGCCGCATGGGCAACAGCAAGCGCCAAATCGAACGGCATTTCAGGTTGGCGCTTGATACGTCCCCACAGGTGGCGTTCCTGAATATCCGCCTTGATCTGGCCCAGCACCTGATCGAGAAAAGCGACAAGTCTGTCGCCCAGATTGCAGTTGATTGCGGCTTTTGCGATTCTTCACACCTTAGCCGTATGTTCCGGCGTCGCTATGGCTGCACGCCACAGGCCTTGCGGCGACCGATCCCGGATTCGCTTGCGACCAGTGCCATGGTTGAAGAAGCACCTCAGCTTGACGCCCCTGCATAAAGAAAAGCCCTGCTCACATGTGATCGTGAGCAGGGCATTTTAAATCTTGTCGCGATTTCAGGCGAACCTAGAGTTCGACCTCGACATCAGAAAGCGGGGTCGAGCAGCAAATCAGGATCTTGCCCTGGTCGATTTCGCGTTGGCGAATGCCGCCGCCATGTTGCATGTCAACTTCGCCCGAATTCAGTTTCGACTTGCAGGTGCCGCAAATGCCGCGCTGACAGGATGACATCGGCAGAAGGCCAGCTTCCTTGGCAGCCGACAGGATGGTCATCCCCGGATTGCATTCAACAACATGGCCGCTTTTAATAAAGCTGACCCGGAATTTCTGGTCGCTGATTTCCGGTGCAACGGATTCATGCTCTTCGAGAGTGCCAGCGGTTTCGGCGCCGAAATCGAAGCTTTCCTCGTAGTATTTTTCCATGTCAAAGCCAGCTTCGGAAAGCATGTTGCGCACGCCCTCCATGAAGCGGGCCGGGCCACAACAGAAGACCTTGCGGTCCTTGAAGTCAGGCGACATCAGCGACAGCATCGGCAGGCTCAGACGACCAGTGTAACCGGTCCAGCGATGACTTGCCGACGTGCTGTCACAGGTCATTGAAACCTTAAGTCCCGGATTCTGCGACGCCAGCAATGCCAGTTCATCGCGGAAGATCAGGTCAGACGGGGTCCGTGCCGCATGCACGAAATGCAGGTCGGTTGGTTCCGACAGATCACAGGCCGTCCGCGTCATCGACATCATCGGCGTGATGCCACTGCCTGCGGAAATGAACAGCAATTTCTGATCTGCTGTTGCATCGGTCGTGAAGTCACCGGCAGGTCCGGTCACATTCACTTCTTTGCCCGGGACCATATAGTCATGCAGCCAGTTTGAGCCCGGACCGCCGGGAACACGTTTGACCGTGATTTCCACTCGGTATGGGCGTGCTGCCGATGCCGAGATCGTATAGCTGCGCGTGACCATGCCTTCGACCGGCAGTTCGAAGGTCATGAATTGACCAGGGTAGAAGCGGAATGCACGCGGCTCACGCGCGGAAAACACAAAGGTTTTCACGTCGTGGGTTTCCTGACGAACTTGCCGACAAACAAGGACATCGTCATGCTCCGGGTCCCACAAGGGGACCCGGTTGACTTCGGTCACGATTTCTTCGACGGGCTGGTCTTTACCCTTCGCGTCCTCGTTCGGGTTCTTCTCATTCATTCTGCGGCAATCCCGGCTTTAGTCGTTGCGTAGTGGTCTTCCAGGCGTTTGATGTACCAGTCACAGAACGCCTCAACATGCGGTTCGGTGAACTGGGAGTACGGGCCTGGTTCGTATGCAGGCTGCTCACTGCCAATCTGGGCCAGGCGCACAAGATCGGCGTCCTGCTGATTGGTCATGTTCCAAACATGGGTGAGGTTATCAAGGTTGTAGTCCTCGTTCTCATGCGCGTCCTTGTGAACCAGCCAGGTGGTCCGGACCAGCGTTCTGGTCGGCGACAGCGGCAGAACGCTGAAGGTCACGATATGATCTGCCATGAAGTGGTGCCAGGAGTTCGGGTGTGTCCAGAAACTCAGGCCGCCAAGTTTGGCATCCGTGAAATTGCCCAGCAGTTTCTTTGATGCCGATTTCGTATCAAGTGTGTGTGACTCGCCTTCGCGCATCAGCGGCAGGCGCATGGTGCGGAAACCGGTGATGTTTGAAAGGTGATCCTGTTCGGCAGATGGCAGGCCGCAGGCTTCCCAACGGGCATGGTCGTTGGCAATGGTGTCTGAATATTTTGCAACGTCTTCGGAACGGCGTTGATCGAGTTCATCGGGCGAGAAGCCAAAACCGAACTCCGAAAGCGGCACGGTCAGTTGCGGGTGGTTGCCTTCGCAGTGATAGCACTCGCGGTTGTTTTCCATGGTCAGCTTCCAGTTTCCTTCCTCGATCAGTTCGGAAACATGGGCGACCTTGCAGTTCGTGATGTCATGCGGCGCGAGATAGGGTTCCATTATCTTGGCCATTTCCTCGATATCAGCCGGGGCCTCCTTGGCCAGGCAGATAAAGATCAGGCCCGCGATGGAACGGACATGAACGGTCTTGAGGCCATGACAGCTTTTATCAAAGCCCGAGCCCATATGTTCGGCAAGGATGAGGTCGCCATCCTCGTTATAGGTCCAACCATGATAGCGGCAGACGATGTTGCCAATCGTCGTCTGGCGTTCGTCAATCAGCTTGGCGCCGCGGTGACGGCAAACGTTATGGAATGCACGGATGCCCATGTCGTCGCCACGCAGGATCAGGATGGATGCACCGCCAATCTCGACTGTGATGCAATCGCCTGGCTCTGGAAGTTCCGGTTCAACACCAACAAAGATCCAGTTCTGCCCAAAAATGACATCAAGATCGAGATCCAGAATGTCCTGGGCACTATAGAACGGTGCTTCGAGACTTTTGAATTTCTCGCGGCGGGCAACAAGTTTTTGTATGTCAGAAGAATGCATGGTCGGATACCTCGGCTTCTCTCAATGGTATCTGGATGGAATCCTGTGCAGGGCTAGCCGTTTGCATCAGGGCGTAAGCATATCACCGAACGTAATGGTCGGTGTACAAACTATTTGAAACCGGTTGTTTCCGGTTTCTGGCTTATTTCCTGGACGTCTTCGGTGGATATCTGCGCGCGAGAGAGTTGGTATAGCCGAGGTAGCTGGCAGTTTTGCGTCCGTACATCACGCGATGACGTCAAACGCAGCAATCCAGTTCCCGCAACGCGATGGTTGCCGTCACGATTGGTATTCGCATCCAAAAGCGAATACGAACAGTGGTTCACGTACGATGTACGTGCTGGATGGCGGGCTGTCAGTTGCACCCAAAGTCTCCCTCTTCTCCGCCGGCAGGTAACCTGCTCTTTGGCACGCCCACGGCATAGAGTGAGCGATCAGAAAATCTATTTCGGAATGTGGGTGCTAAGGGAGAAAAGTTAAGTCAATTGGGCAGTAGTTTTGCGACGTAGCGATATTGTGACCGCTTTCAAAGACGTATCTGTACCGGGGAATCTATAAATTCGTGCAAAATCAGAGAAAATATCATGCTTGTCGGTGGCAGATGATATGCCCGAAACATCACGGAACACATGCGCCCGACCCAAGGGGCGAATCAAAATCAACGGGCAAGGATGCCCACCCGCCCGTTGATTGTTTCCACATCACTGTACCCGGGGGAATTTCAGGTTCACAACTTTGAGATATCCGCGAACACAAGATAATCAGCGATCAGGTTGTCCCTGAAAACAAGTGTTGTTGAAAAAACAGCTGAATGTTCAGTGCCATCAAGGCGGACATAATGCACAGACCCGTTGCAAATGGTCGCGTTCCCGTCAGTGTAAACAGCATCAATCTGATGGGACATGCTGGCGATACTGTCAAAAAATGACTGGTTGGCCGAAAGAACGCTGTCCTTGCCGATGACAGGCGCATGATTGCCGATGCGAAAGCGGATATCATCTGCAAGGTGGCGGCCCAGCTCGGTCACGTCTTTTTGGTCAACGGCATTGCGGTAAAGGTCTCTTACAAAGGTCTCGCCGGTCATTTTCCTGTCCTCCTTAAGTGCGGTACCGACACGGACAATGCCCGAGGTTTCGCCCCCATACATGTTCCGCTCCGATACGTCGTCGCTGAAATATTCGATGAACTCGAATTCAAACCCGGCGGGGTCGGTGAAATAGATGGTTTTCCGATGAGGATGATCCGCACCGATTGTTCCGATGACATAGCCCTTTTCCGTCAAACGGCGGGTAATCCCATCCACATCGTCAACAGAAAACCCAAGATGCGCGAGGCCGGGATTGTTACTTGTCAGGTCGCGGTTGGGTGCGTCATCGCCGCTGTTCAGGGTGATGTATTGGCCATCCGTACCAACATGCAGCCATTTGCGTTTCTGACCGTACCAGTCGCCTTCTCCTTCGCCGCGCACCTTCCAGTCGGGAAATGCGGTTTGAATGAAGTCGAGTGTCGCGTTGATGTCTTTGACGACCAGGTTGACGTGTTCCAGATAAAACATTGCGTATGTCCGGTTCCATTTATGGGATGACGATACGGTATGCTGTTTCCCAAAATTCGATAATCATGTTATTGAGAAAGTAATTGTTGAGATAAACTCAACATGATGAGGGATGATGAAGGACATAAACGCGACATCCATCTTTGCGGCAGTGGTTGAAGTCGGAAGCTTTTCCGGGGCTGCCGAAAGACTTGGAGTGACCAAATCGGCGGTTAGCAAACGCGTCACTGCGCTTGAAGCCCGTCTTGGGGTTAAGTTGCTTAGCCGAACCACGCGCAAACTAAGCCTGACAGAGGCCGGGCAGCGATATTTTGTTCATGTTCAGGAAGCTTTGCGCGCATTTGATGACGCGGAATTTGCCGCGACAGAGCTGCAGCAAGTTCCGCAAGGAAGGCTTCGGGTCAGTGCACCAATGTCTTTTGGCCGTTTGCATGTTGCGCCTGTCATTCCGGAGTTTCTGGCGACATACCCCCAGATCAAGGTGCAAATGGATTTGAGTGACCTGTCACACGACATTGTCGCAGGGGGATATGATATTGCCCTGAAAACCGGGGAACTCCGCGAGACGTCACTTGTCGCCCGAAAGCTGGCACCGCTAAACAGCGTTCTGTGTGCATCTCCTGCATATATCGAGCAATACGGCGCGCCATTATCGCCAGACGACCTGACACGTCATAACTGCCTGCTCTACAGCTATCACACCACGGTGAATGAATGGGTGTTCATAAAGGACGGTGAGGAAACCCGGATTGAGGTTTCCGGCAGCTATCAAGTCAATAACAGTGAAGCGCTGCGCGAAGCCATTGTCCAAGGTGCCGGTATCGGTCGGATACCAACATTCATTGCCGGAGAGGATATCAAGGCTGGTCGACTTGTGCCGGTTTTGTCCGATTATAAAATGCCGATAAAGGAAATATATGCGGTGTTTCCGGAACGCAGATATCTGCCCATGAAGGTGCGTGTCTTTATCGACTTTGTTGTCGATCATTTTGGCGGAAGTACACCGTATTGGGATCGTTACTAACCATTTTTTTATCCTGTGCATGTCGCTTTTGGACTGCTTGATCCCGATTGCAATACAGCTGACATTGCCTTCCGCTCCTTTGACGTGACTTCCCCCGGATGGCATCATTTTGACGATCAAGCTCACAGAACGGATTTGCGGATCATGAAAGTCGGAATTGTTGGCGCCGGAATGGTAGGAAGTTCGGCGGGGTATGCGCTGGCTGTCATGGGACTGGCAAGTTCCGTGGTTCTCGTCGATCAGAACCACGATCTGGCTGTGGCACAGGCCGAAGATATCGCCCATGCGGTTCCGTTCATGTCTTCCACCATTGTCGAGGCCGCCGATTATGGCGGGCTGGCCGGTGCATCAGTGATCATTCTCGCGGCCGGGGTAAGTCAAAAGCCCGGGGAAACCCGGCTGGCGCTGCTCGAACGAAACGCCGCCGTTTTCAAGGGTGTGGTTGGCAAAGTTCTTTCGGTTGTGCCGGACGCAATCCTTCTGATTGCGTCCAATCCGGTCGATATCATGACCCAGATTACCCAACGGATATCCGGGTTGCCTGCCAACCGCGTGATCGGCTCGGGGACGATCCTTGATACTGCCCGTTTCCGCAGTCTTTTGGGGCGTCATCTAGGGATATCACCACAATCGGTGCATGCCTACGTGCTTGGCGAACATGGCGACAGCGAAGTTCTGGCCTGGTCGAATGCCAAGGTCGGATCGCTTTCACTGGCCGATATTGCCGCCCAGGTCGGATCCCCGATTACAGAGCATGTGCGTGCCACCATTGATGATGGCGTGCGCAATGCGGCCTATAAAATCATCAAGGGCAAAGGGGCGACCTATTACGGGATCGGCGCCGGGTTGGCGCGGATCATCAAGGCGATTGCGCAGGATCAGCATGACGTTCTGACCGTATCGTGCGTGACCCCCGAAATCGTCGGGGTCAAGGATGTTGCCCTGTCCATTCCCCGTGTGGTCGGGGCGCAGGGCATTGAGACCGATCTGATGCCTGACCTTGTCAGTACCGAGCGTGACGGCCTTGAAAAAAGTGCGCGGCTTTTGAAGGACAGCGTTGAGTCAATCCGGCTGTAAGTTGGTCTGTTATGTGCCCAAGACCGGGGCAGGTCGACGGTTGCTGCGCATCGCGCGCAAGGTTGAGCCAAAGGCCTGTGCATAGGCCCGGCTGAGTGCCGCGTGGCTTTTAAACCCGGTTTGCAAGGCGATGTCGGCAAGCTTCAGGTCGGTTGATCGTGCCAGATCGCGGGCCCGGCCCAGCCGCAGCATTTGATAATATTTGCCCGGTGCCATCTGCAAATTGTCCTGAAAGGCGCGATCCAGACTGCGCAGGGAACACCCGGCGTGGGTCGCGATGGATTTCAGTGCAACCGGCGTTTCGATATGGGCGATCATTTCGGCAACCGCCCGCCGGACATGATCCGCGCCCGGCCCATGTAAACGGTCTGCGCCGCGTCCAGATATATTAGGGTCGCCTTGCCGCTGATGGCGGGCGTCATAGACAAACAGATTGCTGACATCAAAGGCAACCGCAGGCCCATATTGCCGCGCAAGGATGTGCAGCATCATTTCCATGACGGTTGCAGCCCCACCGGATGTGATCATTTTACCGTCTTCAACAAAGCGATCAGTTAACACGTTGACATCGGGGAACTGTTCACGGAACTGATCAAGTTCCTGCCAATGGATGGTTGCCGATTTTTCCGTCAACATATTGCACGACGCCAGCAACCAAGCGGCGGTATCGACACCAATCACCGTGCGGGCATGTTGCGCAGCATTTTGCAATCTTGCCCGGGTGCGCGAAGACAAATGATGGCGCATATCATAACCCGAAATCACCACAAGATAATCGATATGTGTCGGGTCAAGGATGGCATTGAGGGCGGCCTTTGGCGTGATGACAAGATCACTGGAACTTGTCGCCGGTGTTCCGTCGATCGTGCAGATGTCCCAGCGGATCTCCGGCCCGCCCGGCAGACCTGCGGCCGCGCGTAGCGGTTCCAGCGCACTGGCCAGAACCAGATTGGAAAAACCGTCAAACAGGACAAAGACAAATCGGTGATGCGTGCTTGGCATGATCAGAAAAGTAAACGACGGAATATGTAAAATCAATATCGGCAACCCGGGTATCCTGATGGCAGAGAATGATTGCAAAAATAACGAGGCCATCATGCCGCTTTCGATGAACAAGGAAGTCTTCATTACCGCCGCCGTAACCGGGTCTGGCGGCACGCAGGACAAATCCCCGCATGTGCCAAGGTCGCCTGAACAGATCGCCAATAGCGCAATTGACGCGGCCAAGGCCGGGGCGGCCGTGGTGCATTGCCATGTGCGTGATCCCGAAACCGGGGCACCGTCACGTGATTTGAAATATTACCGCGAACTGACCGAACGGGTGCGGGCAGCCGATGTCGATGTTGTTCTGAACCTCACGGCCGGCATGGGCGGCGATATTGTGTTTGGCTCGACCGAGGCACCGCTTCCGGTCAATGAAGCCGCAACCGACATGATCGGCGCGTCCGAGCGGATGGCGCATATCGCCGATTGCCTGCCCGAGATTTGCACCCTTGATTGCGGCACCATGAACTTCGCCGAGGCCGATTATGTCATGACCAACACGCCGGGCATGCTGCGTGCGATGGGACAGATGATGACCGACCTTGGCGTCAAACCCGAGATCGAGGCATTTGATACCGGCCACTTGTGGTTTGCCAAACAACTGGTGGAAGAAGGAATCCTTGAAAGCCCGGCCCTAGTCCAGCTTTGCATGGGTATTCCTTGGGGCGCGCCAAATGATCTTAATACCTTTATGGCGATGGTGAATAACGTGCCATCCGACTGGAATTGGTCGGCCTTCTCCATCGGGCGTGATCAGATGCCCTATGTTGCGGCATCGGTTCTGGCCGGGGGCAATGTTCGCGTAGGTCTGGAAGACAATATCTATCTGTCGAAGGGCGTGCTTGCCACCAATGCCCAGCTGGTTGAACGCGCGGTTGGTATTGTTGAGGGCATGGGGGCCACCGTGATTGGCCCGGATGCAGTCCGCAAGAAGCTTGGCCTGACCAAGCGGGAGCCGCGCTGATGGCTGAGGCAATCAACAAAAAAGCTGCCATCATTGGCGGTGGCGTCATTGGTGGTGGCTGGGCTGCGCGGTTCTTGCTAAATGGCTGGGATGTCGCGGTATTCGATCCGGATCCACAGGCGGAGCGCAAAATCAACGAGGTGCTGGCAAACGCACGTCGCAGTCTGCCAGCCCTTTATGATCGGGCCCTGCCAGAAGAAGGCAAACTGACTTTCCATGACGATATGACAAAAGCTGTTGCCGAGGCGCAGTGGATTCAGGAAAGTGTTCCAGAGCAGCTTGCACTTAAGCACAAGATCCTTGCACAAATTCAGGCCCATGCACCCAAGGACTGCCTGATCGGTTCTTCGACGTCGGGCTTCAAGCCAAGCGAGTTGCAGCAAGGATCAATCAAACCCGAACAGATCGTCGTCGCGCATCCATTCAACCCGGTTTACTTGCTGCCATTGATCGAAGTCGTGCCTTCTGCCGCGACGGACGCTGCAACGCTTGAAGCTGGCTGTGACGTGTTGCGGTCTGTCGGGCTGAAGCCACTTGTCGTGCGCAAGGAGATTGATGCACATATCGCTGACCGCTTGCTTGAAGCGGTCTGGCGCGAAGGGCTGTGGCTTGTTCATGACGAGGTCGCCACGACCGAGGAAATTGATGATGCCATCCGGTATGGCTTTGGCCTGCGCTGGGCCCAGATGGGGTTATTTGAGACCTATCGCATTGCGGGTGGTGAAGCCGGGATGGAACATTTCATCGGCCAGTTCGGACCGGCCCTTAAATGGCCGTGGACGAAGCTGATGGATGTGCCGGAACTGACCCCGGAATTGACCGCGCGTATTGCGCAGCAATCAGATGATCAATCCGGTCATATGAGCATCCGTGACCTTGAACGTCTGCGTGATGACAACCTTGTTGGCATGATGCGCGCGCTTAAGAAATCAGGCAGTGGTGCAGGGGGCACGATCAACGATCACGAAGGGTCTTTGCCCGACCCGGCCCCGCTTGATGATCTTCCCGTGACCGGGGATCGCCAGATCCCGCAAAGCTGGACGGATTATAACGGGCATATGAACGAAGCTCATTATGTCGAGGTCAGTTCACAGGCAAGCGACCGCTTCATGGAAATGGTTGGCGCCGATGCCGACTATATCTCCAAGGGGGGCAGCTATTTCACGGTTGAAACCCATGTTTGCTATTTGCAGGAAGTCAGTGCCGGGGATCATATCCGCGTTACGACACAGCTGATCAATGGCGCTGGCAAGAAGCTTCATCTTTTCCATCGCCTGATCAATGATGAGGGTGCCGTTGCGGCAACCATTGAGACCATGTTGCTGCATGTGGACCTTAAAACCCGTCGCACATCCGAACCTGGTGGCGTGGTGGCAATCAATCTTGCGGAAATGGCAAAACGCCATGCAGGCCTGCCGAAACCAGATCAGCTTGGCCGCGCAATCGGTTAGACGGAACACCTGATCCGTTGTCGGCGGAAACAGATCACAATAAGCGTGCGGCACGCCCCTGCAGTCTTTAACTGTGGGGGCATCCGCGTTAGGCTGCACCACCACGTCTTTGACCAAGGATCCGTTGATGGCCAATTCCGATCAGGTTTCTTCCGAAGTAACCTATGACCCGATGCCAGATGAAGAAGGCATTCGTGCCTTTATCGCCAAATGCGACGGGTTCTATCCGCCCGACGCGGTAGCCGCGTCAATCGAACAGCAACGCAGCTGGTACGATGCCCTTTGTGCCGAGTTTGCCTTTCCGCATCCGGACGGCATGCAGGTCGAGGATGACGTGATTGCCGACGTACCGGTGCGCCATTATCGTCCGGCTGATTGCACATCTAACCACAAGATCGTCTATATGCATGGCGGTGGTTTTGTGGTCGGATCGCGCGACAGCCATGATGCGATTTGTGCGGAAATATCCGAGGCGGCAAAAGCCGAACTGATCGCAATTGATTACCGTCTTGCGCCGGAACATATCTGGCCCGCCCAGCACGAAGATTGCCATCGGGTGACCCAAAGCATCCTGGCATCGGGCAAGAAGATTGTGCTGGTGGGCGACAGTGCGGGTGGCATGCTGGCCGCCGGGATCGCCGTTCGGGCGCGTGAAGAGGGCTTTGGTGACCGCGTCTTGGGGCAGGCATTGATCTATCCGGCCCTTGGCGGTGATTTGAACTGGCCAAGCTATGGGCAGATGGCCAATGCGCCGGGCTTAAGCACCGATGATGTGATTTACTATCGTGATGTGCTGAAGGCGCCGATGGATGATCCATTTGCCCATGCGCTGTCGGTTGACGATCTGCGTGGGCTTCCGCCGACTTTTATTACCGCAGCCCATTTTGATCCGCTGCGCGATGACGGGCGCGAATATACCGCCCGCCTTGCCCGTGCGGGCATTTCCGTTCAATACCGTGAAGAACCCCAAATGATCCATGGCTGGCTGCGTGCCCGGCATATGAGCCCGGGGGCGAAAACTGCGTTCGGGCATCTGTGTGATGCCATCAGCGCGATGGTCGATCAAAAATAAGAAAAGGGCCGGATGACCGGCCCTTTTTCGTTTCTGCAGATGCTTACATGAAGTCTCGCGGGATTGTCTTTTCCCACTTCTTTTCAAACACCTGTTCACTGCCCTCATAGCCGATCACCCAGGCCGACACATACCAGTTGTCGCGATCACATTTGAGTTCCACATGGCAATCGGTGCGCACCGACCAGTCATCGCGTTCCAGATCGCAGGTCCAGGCGGCTTCGCCAGTGACTGATGTCGGATCAAGCGGGTTGATCGTCCAGGTTTCGCTGCGCACTTGGCGGGTCGACAGGCGCGAGTCAGGATGTTCAAACAGCCCGGTATCTTCATAGATGCGATAACGGGTTTCGTTCTGCGTCAGATTGCGCTGAACACTACGTTCCGTCCGGCCCGGTTTGTGTTCGATATATTTGGGCAGCGGATCGGGATTGTCCGGTTCCTTGACCTCAATCTTCTCGTGCGCGCCGAGCAACGGCAGATCAAACGCAATAGAAGATGGTGATACGGTCAGTCCCGCGTCAAAGGGTGCTGGCAGGATCATTGGCCAATAGGATGTCGACAGTGCAAGCCGCATGCGGTGACCCGGCTTGAAACGATAGCCGCAGGCATCAAGAACAAGTGTGATGGTCACCTTCTTGCCGCGCGGCATCGGTTTGGGATCGTTATAATTGGCTTCAAGATCACGATGGGCAAGGTTCAGAACCCCGAACGACACGCGGGTCGCCGTACCATCAGGATGTACATCGACCAGACGAGCGCACAGGTTCGACCAGTCTGCATCGCATTCCAGATCAACGCGCAAAACCGGACGTCCCAGAAGGTCAATCTCGGCCTCAAGCGGTGCGGTTTCAAAGACCAGCGATCCGGCGTCATCCGGACGCTGATCAATGGCCATTTCGGCATCTGGTTTCAGCGTGAAATATTCACCCGATGCAGTGCCGGTATCGAGCGGTGATTTCAGGTAAATGTCAGCGGCAGGGGCGCTTTCGTCACCTGCCTCGAAGGCGAGCCTGCCGTCATTGACATAAAGGGTTTGGGTTTCGGGTTCCGACCATGTGTCCTTGGCGATCCAGAAACCCGGATCAAAGTCACGCCGAGCGGCCGGTTTGGGGCCATCGAGGATATAGGCGCGCATCTGGGGCAGGTCATCCATGCCGTTGTCATCACCCCGCAGCCATTTGTTCCACCATTTGATGGCTTCGCCTGTGAAGTCCGCACGCGGCTTTGGCCAGGCGAAATGCGGGTATTTGTGCACCCACGGGCCGATCAGGGCCTTGGACCTGTCTGGCATACCTTCAATAGCGCGCATTGGCGTGTTGCGATAGCCATCCGCCCACCCGGCAAGAACCATCGACGGGATTTTGACGGCATCGAAATCCTCGCAGATCGAGGCATGCTTCCAGAATTCATCGCGGGTCTGGTGTTGAAGCCATTCTTCCAAAAAGAGCGGCTCTTCCTTCAGGCGGTGCAGCCACATCGCGCGCCAGTCATCACCAACCAAGGCCGGGTCAGGTGAGCGTGACTGATAGGCCAGCATTGTCCCTGCCCATGACAGTTGTGCCGAGAGATGACAGCCATTTTTATAGTGAATGTCGTCGTTATAGCGGTCCACCGTTGATGCGATGGAAATCACCGCCTTAAGCGCAGGCGGGTTCAGTGCAGCAACCTGCAGGCAGTTAAATCCGCCCCAGGAAATCCCCATCATGCCGACCGATCCGTTACACCACGGCTGATCGGCGATCCATGCAATCAGTTCACATGCATTGGCCAGTTCAAGTTCGGTATATTCGCCGTCAATCACACCGTCTGATTCACCCGATCCGCGAATATCAATCCGCACACCGGCAATGCCGGCCTTGGCAAATTCGGGATAGGTCGACTCATCGCGCGCACAGGTACCATCGCCCTTGCGATAGGGCAGAAACTCAAACACTGCAGGAACGGGGTCGTTTTCAGCATTTTCGGGCATCCACATGCGGGCAGCCAATCGGGTGCCGTCCGCGATGGTGATAAAGGTGTTTTCAATAACAGTGAAATTTCTGTCGGACATATTGGGGCGTGGTCCTTTGGAGTGGTTATGTGGGGCTTATTCAAAAAGGCGGCCCATGATCCGGGCCGCCTTTTTTTGTTTTTGCACGGTTTTTAGTGACCGGCACTTTCCATTTTGCGCGTGGCCAGAACTTTTTCCAGCCAGCCCAGTTCCATTTCCGGCACCGATTTCAAAAGAAGGTCGGTGTAATCGTCAAATGGCGGGTTCAGGACTTCGGACCGTGGGCCGAAATCGACTAGCTTGCCCTGCAGCATCACCGCAACAGAATCGGCAATTGCACGCACAATTGCGATGTCATGGGTGATGAACAGGTAGGACACCTGACGTTCCTTTTGCAGACGCAGCAAAAGATCAAGGATGCCTTCGGCCACCAGCGGATCAAGGGCCGAGGTCGGCTCGTCACACAGGATCAATTCCGGTTTTGCGGCCAAGGCGCGTGCGATGGCCACACGTTGCTTCTGACCGCCGGAAAGCTCGGCCGGATAGCGGTCATAGAAAGCTTCGCCCATCTCGATTTCATCAAGAAGTTTGATGACTTCCTTTCGGCGCTCAGAACCGCGCATCCCGAAATAGAACTGCAACGGACGACCAATGATCTGGCCGACGGTCTGGCGCGGGTTCATCGCGGTATCAGCCATTTGATAGATCAGCTGAATACGGCGTAAATGATCGCGTGACCGGTCTTTTTGTGCGTTGGACAGTTCGTCATCACCGAATTTGACACTGCCCTTGAAGGGTGGCAGCAACCCGGTGATCACACGGGCCAATGTGGATTTGCCCGAACCGGATTCGCCCACCACAGCCAGTGTCTGACCGCGTGGCACATGCAGCGATACGTCATGAAGAACCTGCACCCCGTTGCCATAGGCAGCCGAGATGTTTTCAACCTTCAGCAAAGCGTCCGTCTGGTCGCGGGCTTCTGTCTGTTTGGTCTGACGCACATTGACCAGCGCCTTGGTGTATTCCTGACGCGGGTTTTCAATGATCTGCTGGACCGGACCATATTCGACGGTGTCGCCGTTACGCAGCACCATGATGTCATCCGAAATCTGGGCCACAACGGCCAGATCATGGGTGATGTAAAGGGCTGCTGTCCCGGTCATTTCAATCGCATTCTTGATCGCGGCCAAAACGTCGATCTGGGTTGTTACGTCAAGGGCGGTGGTTGGTTCGTCAAAGACGATCAATTCCGGTTTGGAACACAGTGCCATGGCGGTCATGGCACGTTGCAGCTGCCCACCCGATACCTGATGGGGGAAACGGTTCCCGAAATTCTTTGGGTCCGGAAGACCCAGAATTTCAAACAGATAGTCGGCGCGTTTGCGGGCTTCGTCACGGCTCATCAGTCCGTGTTCGACCGTGGCTTCGATCACCTGATCGCCCAGTTTGTGCGCCGGGTTAAACGATGCCGCAGCCGATTGGGCAACGTAACAGACACGGGCCCCGCGGATCTTGCGGATACCCTTTTTATCCAGCGGCAGGATGTCCTCGCCATCAAGCAGGACTTCACCGCCGGTGATGCGTACACCACCCCGGCCATAGGCCAAAGCTGCAAGGCCGATAGTGGATTTACCCGCACCGGATTCCCCGATCAGGCCAAGGACCTTGCCCTTTTGCAGATCAAAGGACACACCATGGACGATCTCGATATCCTGCGGTGCTTCACCCGGTGGGAAGATGGTCGCGCCAATGCGCAGATCGCGTACCGATAAAAGATCAGACATCGCCGCGGCCTCCTTTCAGGCTGGAAGTACGTTTCAGCAACCAGTCGACAACCATGTTTACGCAAATGGCAAGGGCCGCAATCGCGCCACCCGGAATAAGGGCGGCTTGAATGCCAAAGATGATGCCATCCTTGTTGTCCTTGACCATGCCGCCCCAGTCGGCAGCCGGCGGCTGAATGCCAAGACCCAGGAACGAAAGGGTCGACAGGAACAGGATCGAGAAGGCGAAGCGCAGCCCGAATTCGGCCAGAAGCGGCGAAAGCGTGTTGGGCAGAATTTCACGGAAGATGATCCACATCCGGCCTTCACCACGCAGTTTGGCAGCCTCGACAAACTCCATCACCGCAACATCAAGCGCAACTGCCCGGCCCAGACGATAGACGCGCGTTGAGTCAAGAATGGCCATCACGGCAATCAGGATAAAGATGTTCTGCGGCAGAACAGCCAGAACGACCAGCGCGAAAATCAGGGTCGGGATCGACATCATCAAATCGTTCAGACGCGATAGCCCCTGATCAATCGGACCGCCGGAAACAGCGGCCGTGAAGCTCAGGAAAATGCCGATGGAAAACGACAGGATCGATGCTGCAAGCGACACAAACAGGGTTGTCTGCGCACCGTAAATCAGGCGTGAAAGCAGATCACGACCCAGGTTATCAGTGCCCAGAAGATAAAGATCACTGGCCGGTTCCCAAACACCCGCAACAATTTCGCGTTCCCCATAGGGCGCGATGAGCGGGGCAAGGACGGCACAGCCAAAAGCAAACAGAATGCCCAGAATTCCGATCCAGGCGGTCAGCGGGATTTCACGTAATCTCATCGCGGATGCCTCAGTCTCGGATTGGCGACAATGGCGACGATATCGGCCACCATATTGAGCAGGATATACACCGCCGCAAAGATCAGGCCGCAGGCCTGCACGACGGGCATGTCACGCACCGTCACGGCATCAACCATATACTGGCCCATGCCGGGATAGACGAAGACAACCTCGACCACGACAACACCCACAACCAGGTAGGCAAGGTTAAGGGCAACAACGTTGACAATCGGGGCAATGGCATTGGGTGCTGCGTGTTTGACGATGGCCTTGAATGCGCCAAGGCCCTTGAGTTCGGCGGTTTCCATGTAGGCCGATGACATCACACTGATGATGGCTGCACGGGTCATGCGCATCATGTGTGCGAGCACCACCATCACCAGCGTTGCCGTCGGCAGGGCAATTGCGCCAAGTCGTTCCGACCAGCCCATATTGTCATAGACGGTGGACGGGAAAGTCGCGACACCCATCTGCACGGCAAAGAACACGATCAGGATATAACCGATAAAGAATTCCGGCAGCGAGATCGCGGCAAGCGACAGAACGTTAATCACGCGATCAGGAATACGGTTGCGATAATGAACCGCAACCATGCCAAGACCAACCGCCAGCGGCACCGAAATTGCCGCAGCAAAGAACGCCAGGAACAAAGAGTTCCCAAGACGTTTGGTTATTTGTTCACTTACCGGCGCACCACTGGCCCAGCTATTGCCGAAATCGCCTTGAACAACACCGCCAAGCCATTCGAAATAGCGGGTCGTAATCGGACGGTCCAGACCAAGGTCTTCACGGATATTGGCAATTGCCTGCGGTGTCGCAGACTGCCCAAGATAGGTTTCGGCGAAATCGCCCGGAAGGGCCTCTACGCCAGCAAAAATCAGGACTGAAACAGCCCAAAGCAACAACACACTCAAGCCCAGTCGTTCGGCAATCAGGACCGATAACGGATGGGTTTCTTTTAGTCTGTGTCGCGCGGCTCGCACGCCGGCCAAGGGATTGGCCATGAACACATACTCCCCCTTAGTGGCCTGAACGGAAATTCAAGACGGGTGGGACGGCAAAGGATGCTTTGCCTCCATCTGGAAATTTCGATCAGACCGTGACTTAAACAAACAGGCGAACAACAAGACGGGGACCACGACCAATAAGGTCGTGATCCCGCATAACTTCAGTCATCGGGATGCAGGGCATCCCAACTGATTAGCTGTTGATCCACAGACGCGAAGCAACAAAACCGTTCGACATGTCGTTGCCGATGTCATCGACAAAGCCGGAAACGTTTGTCGTGGTTGCGTTCACGAAGTCATTGAACATCGGCAGGATCAGACCACCGGTGTCACGGACCATCAGCGCCATGTCGTGGTACATTTCCTTACGCTTGGCCTGGTCGAGTTCCGCACGTGCTTCAAGAAGGATCTTGTCGAACTCGGTATTGAAGAAGCGGGTATCGTTCCAGTCAGCGCTCGACAGATAGGCGGTCGAGTACATCTGGTCCTGGGTCGGACGACCACCCCAGTAAGAGGTCGAGAACGGCTGAACGTTCCAGACGTTCGACCAGTAACCGTCGCCCGGCTCGCGCTTGATTTCGATGTCGATGCCGGCCTTTTTGGCGGTTTCCTGATACAGGACTGCAGCATCAACTGCACCCGGGAAGGCAACATCGGACGTACGCAGCAGAACCGAACCGTCATGGCCGGACTTCTTGAAGTGGAAGGCCGCCTTGTCCGGATCGTAGGTGCGCTGTTCGATGCTTTCCGGGAACAGGGCATAGGTTTCGTTGATCGGGAAGTCGTTACCGACCTTGCCGTAACCACCAAGGATCTTCTCGACCATGGTTTCACGGTCCATCGCGTATTTCAGCGCCAGACGCAGGTCGTTATTGTCGAACGGCGCGGTGTTGCAATGCATGATGAAGACATAGTGGCCGCGGCCCGAAGTGGTCTGAATTTCGACATTCGGTGCACGTTTGAGAAGGCCAACGGTCTTCGGATCAACACGGTTGATGAAGTGAACCTGACCCGATGACAGGGCTGCCATACGGGCGGTCGCATCGTTCATCACGATCATTTCGACGGAATCAACAAAGCCGCGATCGGTGCGCCAGTCATTTTCGTTTTTCACAAACGTTGCGCGCACGCCAGCTTCGAAGTTGTCGATCTTGAACGGACCGGTACCGATGCCGGCATTCGGGTTGTCATACCCACCACCCGGCTGGATTACGAGGTGATAGTCACTTAGCAGCAGCGGAAGGTCAGCGTTGCCTTCGGACAGGGTCAGGACAAGGTCACCGCCCTTGTTTTCGATGCCCTTGATCGAGCCCAGAACACCCAGTGCGCCGGATTCCGACTTTTCGTCGGTATGGCGGTTCAGGGTTTTGACGACATCATCGATGGTCAGTTCGGAGCCGTCGTGGAATTCAACACCTTTGCGGATTTTGAATGTCCAGACCGATGCATCCGCATTCGGTTCCCAGGACTCTGCAAGGGACGGGACGGCAAGGCCGCTGGTCGGATGTGATTCAACCAGGGTGTCACCCCAGTTACGGTTCATGGCAAAGGTAAATTGCGAAGACGATTTCGCCGGATCAATTACGTCCGTCGATGAACCGCCCTGAAGGCCAAGTTTCAGGTGACCGCCGCGTTTGGGTTCCTGTGCCATGGCTGCCTTGCCGTAAAGGCTGGTGGCAGCTGCAAGGGTCAGGCCGGCGGCCATCGAACGGCCGATAAACTCGCGGCGGTTCATTTCATGAGCGGTGACGCGTGACGCAAAATGCTTGATAGGGTCAGTCATCCCTGTTCCTTCTCTGATGCTTTTGATCTTGCTGAATTATTTAATTGGTGTGGCAGTTTCCACCCGCGATTTGGTTTTGATTGGTAGAGCAGGTTTGGGTGTCGTTCGGACACAAATGGACATGCAGCGTGAAGATGCGCTGTTGTGCCATGTCACCGTTTTTGCGCAGCTATTGAACTCCCCCGTTGGCCACAATAATTTCCCCTTTCGGGTATGTGCACGGCCATGGATGTTGGCCTTTTGCAAGGCGCATCCAGCAAATATGTTCAGACAGGACCTATGATGTCCTGAGCTGAAAGCACATGTGTGTGGGACAGACAGTGCACAAATCGCGCATATCGTGACACGAGTACGGTGCCTTCATCAAGCCGACAGCACACAGGTTTGCCGACATCTGGCATCCTTGAATAGATTTTTATGGTCAAAAATTCTCTGGAAAATAGAATAGATTTCCGATGGATTTTTCCAAGAAATGCCTTGCCCGATAAGGGGTTTACGACCGGCTCGGCCGTTTGAATTTGCCCGCATTATTGTATACGAAAAAATTTTTAAAATTTTCAGGTTCGAACATCGAAACCTGGCACAAAAAGGTCCTGAAATCGGTATTTGAATTCGAAAAATATTCAATAAGCGATTCGGGATTTGGCGCAGAATTCCTATGCCAATCCGGCAGGTTTCATCAGCAAGTATTGTCAAACTTGTGCACCGATTTGTGCGCACAATACTGCAGCAATGTTTATGTGAGATTTCGAAAGTCGGTTTTTGATTTTGAACACGGTCAGTGTTAGGCTTTTGCGGCTACCCTGATATTTGGTGAAATCATGGACTTCGGGGGTGGTGCACATAACGGAGGAATGAATGTATCAGAAGATGCTCGTGCCTGTCGATTTGGCCCACGTTGAAAAATTGGATAAAGCAATTAAAACGGCGGTCGATCTAGCCAAGCATTACAAGGCCGAGATAAGCCTTCTCGGTGTCGGTACCAATACGCCGTCATCGGTTGCGCATACACCAAAGGAATTTGAACAGAAACTTCAGGCCTTCGCCGAAGATCTGGCGTCCAAGCATGGTGTAAGCACCAAGGCAATCGCCCACATTTCGCATGATCCTGCGGTGGATCTCAGCAAGGAACTTGTCGCCAAGGCCGACGAACTTGGTGTTGACGTGATCGTCATGGCATCGCACGTCCCCGGCGTTGCCGACCATATCTTTGCATCGCATGGCGGATATGTGGCGTCTCACTCGGATCTTTCTGTGTTCCTGGTGCGTTAAGGAATGCGGAAGAACTCTTACGGCTAGGGGTAGCTGTATATTCATTTAACCTAGGGAGTTTCAAATGGGGTCTGAAACTGATACGGGCATTGAAAGCCCGGACGGTGCTGCGAACCCGATTGATACAGAATATGAAATCGGGCAAGACAATATCCAGGCAGAGATCGGGCCGTTTGGACTTGATGTCCACAACCCGGTCTTTTTGATTTCGGGTCTTGCGATTGTTGCATTCGTCTTTCTTACCCTGGCCTTTCAGGAAAGTGTCGGGCCGATGTTCAACGACCTGCGTGGTTGGCTGACATCGACGTTCGACTGGTTCTTCCTGTCTGCTGCCAACGTGTTCGTCGTGTTGTGTCTGTTCCTTATTGTTTCACCGCTGGGCCGTGTGCGTCTCGGTGGCGCGGACGCAACACCGGATTATTCCTATTCTGGCTGGTTTGCCATGCTGTTTGCTGCAGGCATGGGCATCGGTCTTATGTTCTATGGCGTATCCGAGCCGATTTCACATTTCTCAAGCTCGATGGGCGGAATTGCTGTCGGCGAAGATGGTCTTCGTACGGACTGGGCGCCGCTCGGTGCTGCGGCTGGCGATGCCGATGCTGCCTTTGATCTTGGCATGGCTGCGACCATTTTCCACTGGGGTCTTCACCCGTGGGCGATCTATGCCACGGTGGCTCTTGCACTGGCACTGTTTTCCTTTAACAAGGGCCTGCCGCTGACCATTCGCTCGATTTTCTATCCGATCTTTGGCGAGCGTGTCTGGGGCTGGACCGGCCACTTCATCGATATTCTGGCTGTTTTCGCAACCCTGTTTGGTCTTGCGACCTCGCTTGGGTTCGGCGCCGAACAGGCCAATGCCGGGCTTGATTACCTGTTTGGCATTTCGGTTTCCGATACCTCGAAGGTCTTCCTGATCATCGGGATTACCGGTGTCGCACTGATTTCGGTGCTGGCCGGTCTGGATGCCGGGGTCAAACGCCTGTCGGAAATCAACATGGTGCTGGCAGCGTTGTTGCTGCTGTTTGTGGTGCTGGTTGGTCCGACGATGGACATTATCACCGGCTTCTTCACCAGCCTGGTAGCCTATGTTGAATACCTGCCTGCGCTGTCGAACCCGGTCGGTCGTGAAGATGCCAACTTCAGCCAGGGCTGGACGTCCTTCTATTGGGCGTGGTGGATTTCCTGGTCACCGTTCGTCGGCATGTTCATCGCACGTGTTTCGCGTGGCCGTACGGTCCGTGAATTCATCACCTGCGTTCTGATCATTCCGTCCCTGGTTTGCGTTCTGTGGATGACTGCCTTTGGTGGTACTGCGGTTCACATGGTCAGCGAAGGTGTCTCGGCGATTGCCGAAGCAGGTCTTCCGATCAAGCTGTTCACCATGCTTGACCAATTGCCCATGCAGGCAATCACATCCTTTATCGGGATTGTCTTGGTGATTGTCTTCTTCGTGACGTCTTCGGACTCTGGTTCGCTTGTGATTGATACCATCACCGCAGGCGGCAAGGTCGATGCACCTGTTCCCCAGCGTGTGTTCTGGTGCACCTTCGAAGGTCTGGTTGCGATTGCATTGTTGCTGGGCGGTGGTCTTGGATCATTGCAGGCCATGGCCGTCTCGACGGGCTTCCCGTTCGCGATCGTGCTGTTGTTGGCCTGTTATTCGATCATTCAGGGCCTGCGTTCCGAACCCAAGGCGGTCGGGGCAGGTGCAGAAGCATCTAACAGCAAGGACTAGAAAACAGACTTGTATGTGTCGCGGCCATTCATAGGCCGCGACACTTCCCAAATGCAAAAGGGGCACCAAACGGTGCCCCTTTTGTTTTGTCAGATGTTGAAAAGCGTTGGGAATGCCTAGGGAGTGCCGGGCGCAAATTCGATCACGGCCTGGCCGTCAACGTCCCGAAGAACAAGGTGCCCGTCCGTCACATCCCAACTGTCAACAAGAACGAAAGCACCACTTAGGGCGTTCTCGATCTGCATGGCTTCTTCTGCGATACACATTTTCCGCGTCATTGCCAGTTGCGCGATGCCAAGTGACGATCCGGATTGTGTGTAGCCGCCGGAATACTGATTGCACCCGGCATTGCCTGATACCTTGCCATCGTCGGAAAATGTTGCGGTTGCCGTGACTGGCGGTGTTGGCGAAAGGGTGCTGTTGCCTTCCGTCACATTGACCAATTGCCACTCCTGACCGGTGACAGTCGACCAGTCAGCGGACATATTGCCATTTGACGTCGCGCTGCACGCTCCAAGCGATACCAAAGCCGCGACGGCCAAAGTGGAAACGAACCTTTGCTTTACACGATACATGGGTGGAATCCTGTGTTGCTTGCCCGATCATACCCGGCCTTACTGCCGATGGTTGCAATCCAGCCTATCATATTTTCAAAGACCTGTGCGCCATTCAGGTGGAGCTCGCCTTGAAAACGTCTTTGCGCTGGGCGATGGCTTATGGCTATGTTGTAAGGCCCTTTGGCGCATGATCCTTGCGCCTCCTCCCGTTTTTATAATCAAGGCCCACCACCGATGAAGATTTCGCTTAAAGATGCCCACACGCTTGTGTGTGAAACCCTGATGCGTTGCAACGTAACTGCCGAAAATGCCGCATCGGTGGCATCCGCACTGGTGGCGGCGGAGGCATCCGGACAAGGCGGGCACGGATTTCGTCGCGTGCCGGCTTATGCGGCGCAGGCAAAAGCGGGCAAAGTTGATGGTACGGTTCGGCCGGTTTTTGAAAAGCCGTCTCCCGGCGTGCTGCGGATTGACGCGCAGCATGGATTTGCCTATCCGGCGCTTGATTTGATGATGGTGCACTTGCCAGACATGGCCCGCACTCAGGGTATTGCGGTTGCCTCAATCCACAGATCCCATCACGCGGGCGTCATGGGCCTGACGGTTGAACGTCTTGCAGAACAGGGGCTGGCGGCGATGATGTTTGCCAATGCGCCGGCGGCAATGGCAGCGTGGGGCGGGCGACGTCCGATGTTTGGGACAAACCCGATTGCCTTCGGTGTGCCGGTGGGCGATGCCGGTGATCCGATCATCATTGACCTTGCCCTGTCAAAAGTTGCGCGCGGCAAAATCATGGCTGCAAAGCAGAAAGGTGCGGAAATTCCCGACGACTGGGCACTGGATGTGGATGGCAACCCGACCACTGATGCCCAGAAAGCCCTTGATGGTACAATGATCCCGGCTGGTGGGGTCAAAGGGGCGGCGCTTGCCATGATGGTGGAACTGCTTGCGGCTGGACTTACCGGCGCACAGTTCGGTCACCAGTCTTCGTCACTTTTTGATGACAAAGGCGCACCACCGGCGCTTGGACAACTGATCATTGTTATTGACCCCAAGGCAACCGGCGGTGTGGGTGTAATGGATCACCTTGCCTATATTGCAAACGAGATTGCCGCAGAAGAAGGCGTGCGTCTGCCAGGGCGTCGCGGCAAGCAGGCACGTGCACTTGCCGAAGATGAGGGTCTTGATATCGAAGATGACGTCATGGAGACCATCAGCCAAATTAAATAAATTTCCCATTTTATGTGTCTGTATTGATGCCAAAATTGTCGGTGCAGAATGTTTGACTGTCTTATAGATTTAAGATGGGGCATTCATCAGATATATTTCTGCTGATAAAGTCGGGAATGTTACAGAAATAATGTGGGAATTACAGGCAAATACTTCGATGAATTCTTGATGTATAGACAAGTTTAATTGTTGTCGGGGCGATATGCTCTGCGTAATCATCGAACTGTAACATCAGTGTCACCGTAGAGTCGCCGTTTGTGCGTAGCTTCTTCATCCAGCGAAACACATTCAGGCGACTTTTTGATGCTGGTTGTAGATATCTCTGGACTGAACAAAAGCTTTACCCGTGACAAGCGCGCACTCAGCGATGTCAAACTGCAAGTGCGGGAAGGCGAGATGGTGGCGCTGATTGGCGCATCGGGTTCGGGAAAATCCACACTTATCCGTCACATTGCCGGTTTGCTGCGCGGGGATCGCGACGGCGGCAAGATCGCGGTGTTTGGCGAGATCATTCAGGAAAACGGCAAAATATCCCGCGGTGCGCGCAAGGTGCGTACTGAAATCGGTGTTGTTTTCCAGCAGTTCAATCTGGTCAGCCGCCTGTCGGTTTTGACAAACGTATTGATGGGGCTTTTGGGCCGTGTTCCGGCATGGCGCGGATCGCTTGGCCTGTTTACCAAGGCGGAAAAACGGCGCGCTATGAGCGCGCTTTCGCGTGTTGGTATTGATGCCCATGCTTCCAAGAAAGCGCGCAACCTTTCAGGTGGTCAGCAGCAGCGCGCGGCGATTGCGCGCACCATTACCCAGGGTGCCCGACTGATTCTTGCCGACGAGCCGATTGCATCGCTTGATCCGGCATCGTCGCGCAAGGTGATGAACACGCTTGATCGCGTGAACCGCGAAGACAACGTCACCGTCATCGTATCGCTTCATCAGGTTGATTACGCAAAAGACTACTGCAAACGCACCATCGCCATGCGCGATGGTGAAGTCGTTTTTGACGGACCGTCAAGTGAACTGACGCCGCAATTCCTTCAGGAACTTTACGGTGAACATTCTTCCGAACTTTTTGCCGATGGTGCGGCACAGGCTGCCGAGCCTGCTGTAAAGCCCATCGCAGAAAAGGACCTGGCTGTCGCAACAAGCTAGCCGGGCCAGTTGTCATGACTGCCTTACCTTCTCGAAACATGTCCAAATCTATTCTGACAGGGGACTTCTTATGAACGTTAAGACAATCGCATCCGCAGCATTTGCGGCCACGATGCTGGCATCCGTTGTTGCCAAGGCCGATGTTGAATTCAAGCCGCTCGAACAGGATCCGGAAACCATCGTTTTCGGTATCATTTCGACCGAATCTACCTCTAACCTCAAAGCTCAGTGGCAGCCGCTGATCGATGACATGGAAGAAGCACTTGGCAAAGACGTCGAGGCATTCTTTGCACCGGATTATGCAGGCATCATCGAAGGCATGCGCTTTGGCAAGGTTCATGTTGGCTGGTTTGGTAACAAGTCGGCAATGGAAGCCGTTGACCGCGCCGGTGGTGAAGTTTTCGTTCAGACCTCCAAATCCGATGGGTCGAACGGTTACTACTCCCACATCATCACCCAGGCTGACAACGACAAGGTCAAAACCCTTGAAGACATGCTGAAATGTGATGGTTCGCTGAACTTCGGTATCGGTGATCCGAACTCGACCTCGGGCTTCCTGGTTCCGTCCTATTATGTGTTTGCGAAAAACGGTGTTGACCCGAAAGAGTGCTTCAAGACCGTTCGTAACGCCAACCACGAAACCAACCTGATGGCGACTGCCAACAAACAGGTTGATGTTGCTGCCAACAACTCCGAGCAGCTTGGCCGTACCCAGATGAACAAGCCGGAAATCACCGACAAGGTCAAAGTCATCTGGACCTCGCCGCTGATCCCGTCTGACCCGATGGTTTACCGTAAAGACCTGTCGCGCGAAATGAAATCCGAAATCAAGGCATTCTTCCTTGGTTACGGTCGTTTCGGTGATGTTGAAAGTGCCAAGGAAGTTCTTGCCAACAACTCCGATGGCATGGGCCTTTTCATGGAAAGCTCCAACGCGCAGCTTTACCCGATCCGTCAGCTGGCCCTGTTCAAGGACAAGCTGAAAATCCAGAACACCGAAGAGCTTTCTGCTGAAGAAAAAGCAGAACGTGTTGCCGAGATCGACAAGAAACTTGCTGAACTCGACATCCTGGTTGCCTACCAGTAACCGACTTTTCGACAGGGAGTGCATCAAAGGTGCGCTCCCTGTTTGCTTTTAATTCCGGGATTTGAACGATGAACAGCAGCATTTCTTCGACATCATCTGTCGCAACGGAGCTTCCGCCGCGCGACCTGAAACGGTCGGCATCAAGCTTCCTGCTTTGGGCGATCATCCTTGGACTTCTGGCCATGTCGTGGGAGGGGGCAGATATGCGCCCTATGGCGCTGTTTGAAAACAGCGGCAACATGGTCGACTTTGCCGAGGGCTTCTTCCCGCCCGACTTCCTGATGTGGAAGATGTATGTCGAAGAAATGTGGATCACCATCCAGATTGCGATCTGGGGCACTGCACTTTCCATCGTTTGTTCGATCCCGTTCGGTATTCTTTCTTCTGAAAATATTGTCCCTGTCTGGGTCTATCAGCCGGTCCGTCGCCTGATGGATTCCTTCCGCGCGATCAACGAAATGGTCTTTGCCATGCTGTTCGTCGTTGCGGTCGGCCTTGGTCCATTTGCCGGTGTCCTGGCTCTTTGGATTCACACCACGGGCGTTCTGGCCAAACTGTTCTCCGAGGCTGTCGAGGCGATTGATCCCGAACCGGTCGAAGGCATTCGTGCAACGGGCGCCAATGCGCTTCAGGAAGTCATCTTTGGCGTGATCCCGCAGGTCTTGCCGCTTTGGATTTCCTATTCGCTGTATCGCTTTGAATCGAATGTGCGTTCGGCGACGGTGCTGGGCATTGTCGGGGCCGGCGGCATCGGCATGGTGCTGTGGGAATATATCCGTGGCTTCTATTACGCGGAAACAGCGGCGGTCATGATCATCATCATCATTTCGGTCAGTTTGCTGGATATGGTGTCCCAGCGTCTTCGCAAACTGGTGACTTGATCCATGGGCTTTAAGATCACGCAGGCCAAACCGGCAATGAAGGCATTGTCGGAACGGCCCACGATTGACGACAGTGCGATTGTCGTTGATTGCGAAATGGGGATCTGGACCGAAGTTGGCGCACGAACCTCGATGCGTGAAACGAAAATGGATGATTATTCCTATGTCGTGAATGACAGCGAGATCATCTATTCCGACATCGGCAAGTTCGTAAATATCGCTGCCCATACACGCATCAACCCGGGGCAACATCCGATGGACCGGGCCTCGATGCATCATTTCCAATATCGCTCCAGCGCTTATGAACTGGGTGAAGATGATCCGGCCTTCTTTGACTGGCGTCGCGAAAAACGCGTGCGACTTGAACACGATGTCTGGATCGGGCACGGGGCAATTGTCCGGGGTGGAGTGACCGTTGGCATCGGTTCTGTCGTGGGATCAGGTGCGGTGGTGACCAAGGATGTCCCGCCCTACACGATTGTGACCGGTATTCCGGCAGCACCGCTACGTCCGCGGTTTGAAGCCGATATCATCGAGGCATTGTTACGCATTCGCTGGTGGGACTGGTCGCACGAAATGCTGCGCGAAAGATTGCAGGATTTCCGAACGCTTCCGGTGCGGGACTTTTGCCTGAGATACGATACGGTCTAAGGAAGCTGACTTTCCCAGTGATAAGATCGGCGTCGGAGGTTAATCTAATCGCTCCGGCGCTTCTTGTTTTCTCATCTGCTTTTGTTTCCAGAGTTCATTCATGACTGAACAATACCAACGCTATGGCATCTACTTCGCGCCAGAACCGCAAAGCGCGCTGGGGCAGTTTGGGAATGCCTGGTTGGGGCGGGATCCGGAAACCGGGAATGTTTTACATCGCCCGGAGGTCACTGGCTTATCCGAAGCTGACATCGTCGCAGCAACAACATCGCCAACCCGCTATGGGTTTCACGGAACGCTAAAACCGCCATTTGCATTGGCTGGTGGTATGGATCGTTCTGACCTTGAAGTGGCCATCACCGATTTGTGCGATGTAACCGCGCCGGTGGTTTGTGGTCCGTTGATGCTAAAACCGCTTGGGCGGTTTCTGGCCCTTGTTCCAACCGAACCCGTCGCAGATTTGGCCGACCTTGCGGCGACGTTCGTGCGCAAACTGGATGACCTCCGACAGCCCGAAGACGAAGCGGCAATGAACAAGCGCCGGGCGGCAGGTTTAAGTGATCGTCAGGAAGAAAATCTTGTGCGTTGGGGCTACCCCTATGTCATGGAGGAATTCAGCTTCCACCTGACATTGACCAACAAGCTCGCCGATGATCAGGTCGCGCTCATGAGGGATGCATTATCAGGTCAGGTCGCACCACTTTGCGAGGCACCATTTACCGTGCGTGACGTCTGTCTTTTTGGTGATCCGGGCGATCAGAAGCCGTTCAGGTTGCTCAAACGCTTCTCGTTGAATGGATAAAATGCTGCACTTTAAGGGTGCAGCATTTTTGTTTGCCAGTGCCAGTCCTATGCCCGGTTTGCGATGGGTTGCGGCAGTTCAAGTGCGCGAATGAAACGCAGGATACCCGTTTCAAGGTCGGCGTCATTATCGACATGCACAACATAATCGCCGTCTAGCTGATAGGCCGATGCACGCGCAAGGCGGCGTTCGATATCAAGGGCGTCTTCTCGGCCACGTGCTTCAAGACGTTTGCGCAGGGCCGCAGCGCTGGCGCGTATATTCACGACCCGGACATTTTTCCGACCAACAAGCTCGCAGGCATCATCGATCACGCTGCGTGACACATTGACGATGACGGTTTTGCCCGCCTCGACTTCCTCAAGAACATGGCGCGGGATGCCATACCCAAGATCATGCGCCTTCCAGCTCAGAAGGAAGGCGCCTTGGCGCGCCATCTGCCCGAAATCTTCGGGGCGAACGGGAATGTGGATTTCGCCAACGGTTCCGGCCGGTCGGGTGATGCAGCGTCGTGGGAAACAGAATTGCTTGTCTTGGGCAAGTCTTTCACGGGCTGCATCAAGAAGGGTGTCCTTGCCAACGCCACTGGGGCCGACAACAAGGACCAGAAGTCCGTATCCGGTCGGGCCATTATGGTCATGGCCCCCGGTCATGATACCCGCACACCTTCACGCCAGACCCCGCGCACAATCGGATGGTGCGGGGAATGATGCACCCGGATCAGATCACCACGTTTGCCAAGTGCGATTTCACCGCGATCATCAAGCCCGACCTGGGTCGCCGGATTAAGCGACACAGTGCGAATGGCACGCGGCAGGTCGTAGCCTTCGAACTCGTCAAACAGCTTCATTGCGCCGTGCAAAAGACTGTGCGGCACATAGTCGCTTGAAATGATGTCGAGGTAACCCTGCTTTGCCAGATCACCGGCAGCAACATTGCCGCTATGGGATCCGCCGCGCACAAGGTTGGGCCCGCCCATCATGACACCAAGCCCACCTTCATGCGATGCCTTGGCGGCTTCAAGCGTGGTTGGGAACTCGGCGACTGTCATTTTGTCTGCGACGGCCTCGGCCACATGGGCCTCGGTGGCGTCATCGTGGCTGGCAAGGGCCAGACCCTTGGCGTGGGCCTGTTCGACCACATGACGGCGATGTTTCTCGGAATAAAGCTCGGCATCGCGACGGCGGGTGGCGATGAATTTGCGCATTTCCTCGTCGTTCAGGCCATATTTGCCCTGATAGTAGGTGTAATAGGCATCAAGGCTAACGAACTGGCGCTGACCCGGTGTGTGATCCATCACCGAAAGCATGCTGACCAGTGGCAGATCAATCAATTGACCAAGGGCCTCGACCATGCCGGGGAAGGATGTTTCGCAACGCAGATGAAGCTTGTGATCAGCGCGCAGCAATTCATTTTCCAGCGCGTGTTCAAGTGCGGTGACCGATTCAATCAATCGCACAATGCGTTCAGACCCTTCGTTGACATCGCCGATGGATACCGCATCAAACACGGTGGTGATCCCGGCACTGGCGACCTGATTGTCATGGGCGACAACGGCGGCCGTGGCCGGCCAGCGGGTCTTGGGGCGCGGCGTCAGATGTTTGTCGAGATTGTCGGTATGCAACTCGACCAGGCCGGGCATCAGATAATCGCCACCCATGTCCTCTGCGCCCGGGATGTTGGACGGTCGATCAGAAACATCGCTGATCTTTCCGTCCTTGACCTGCACGGCGCCATCAATGACTTCGTTTGCCAGAACCAGTTTGGCGTTGGTAAAAATCTGTTCAGTCATTGGCCCCAACTTTAAAGGAAGTCACATCAAACGACCCGGTGCATACCGCATCACGGGTTTCATGGTCGTGGAAAATACCGGCAATTGCCGCACCACGGCTTTTGGCTTCTTCAATCAGCGCCAGAACTGTGGCGCGATTTTGGACGTCAAGTGATGCGGTCGGTTCATCAAGTAGCATGATCGGATAGTCGGCAATAAAGCCACGCGCAATATTCACACGTTGCTGTTCCCCGCCTGAAAAGGTCAGCGGCGAAAGCTGCCAAAGGCGTTCGGGGATGCGCAGACGGGTTAAAAGGTCGCGTGCCTTTTCGGTTGCAGTTTCCCGGTCCGTGCCAAGGGCCACCAGCGGTTCGGCAACGATATCAAGGGTTGGGACCCGCGGTATCACGCGCAGGAACTGCGAAACATAGCCCAGCGTACGCTTGCGGATTTCCAGTATCGAATGCGGGCTGGCGGTGGTGATATCAAGCCAGTCGCCATCATGGAACACCTTGATGGAGCCCTGAGAGCATGTGTAATTGGCATAAAGCATGCGCATGAAGGTACTTTTCCCCGAACCGGATTCACCGGTCAGCGCGATGCAATCGCCAGCCGAAAGCATGAATTCAATACCTTCGAAAACCGGGATGGTCACGCTGCCCTGAGTGTGGAGGGTAAAGCTTTTCGCGACGTTTTGAGCATGAAGCATTTCAGACATTTTCTTCGCCCCGGTCAGTTTTGCAGAATGGAAGAAACAAGCAGCTGGGTATAGGGATGCTGCGGGTCGTCAAGAACCTGATCGGTCAGACCATGTTCAATGACCTTGCCCTGTTGCATCACCATCAGCCGGTGCGAAAGAAGTCGTGCCACTGCCAAATCGTGGGTGACGATGATCACCGCAAGATTAAGGTCGTGAACCAGCCCGCGCAGCAGATCGAGCAATCTGGCCTGAACGGAAACATCAAGCCCACCCGTGGGTTCGTCCATAAAGACGAGGCGCGGGCTGGTTACGAGGTTGCGGGCAATCTGCAAACGTTGCTGCATGCCGCCCGAAAAGGTCGATGGCAGGTCATCAAGGCGCTCTGACGCGATTTCAACCTTGCCAAGCCAGCTGTCCGCATTGCTGCGGATGTTGCCATAATGACGGTCACCAATCGCCATCAGTCGTTCGCCAATATTGGCCCCGGCACTAACATTCATGCGCAAACCATCACGCGGGTTCTGATGCACAAAGGCCCAATCGGTACGCATCAAAAGGCGACGCTGGGCTTCGGACATCTGATAGACATCGCGCACGCCATCAATGCGGGTCTGATATTCAACCGTCCCCTTGGTCGGTTCCTGCTGGGCGGAAATGCTGCGCAGCAAAGTGGATTTACCTGATCCGGATTCACCAACAATGCCAAGAACTTCACCGGGGCGGAGTTCAAAGCTGACATCCTTGCAGCCAACCCGGTCGCCATACATCATGGTCAGGTTATCCACGCGCAGAAGCGGTTCGTTCATTTGGGTCATTATTCTGCTGCCTTTCCGCGATCTGCGGTGCCAAGGGGTTGGTCATGATGTTGCGGGCCGCGGTGGCCTGCTTCCTGTCGTTCCGCGCAGTAATCGGTGTCCGAGCAGACAAACATCCGGTTGCCCTGATCATCCAAGATGACTTCATCAAGGTAACTGTCGCGCGCACCGCACATGCCGCATTCATCTTCCCAGGTCTGGACTTCGAAAGGATGGTCCTCGAAATCGAGGCTTTTGACCTTGGTGTAGGGCGGCAGGGCATAGATGCGCTTTTCGCGACCAGCCCCGAAAAGCTGAAGGGCGGCCATATTGTTCATTTTCGGATTATCGAACTTTGGTGTTGGCGACGGATCCATCACATAGCGATCATCGACCATCACCGGATAGGCATAGGTCGTCGCGATATGACCATGGCGTGAGATATCTTCATAAAGCTTCACGTGCATCAGGCCGTATTCTTCAAGCGCATGCATCTTGCGCGTTTCGGTTTCGCGCGGTTCAAGGAAGCGAAGCGGTTCGGGGATTGGCACCTGATAGACAAGAACCTGATCTTCGCGCAGTTCCTTTTCCGGAATGCGGTGGCGGGTCTGAATGATTGATGCCTCGGCGGTTTTTTCCGTGGTGGCGACCTGTGCGGTCTTGGCAAAGAATTGACGGATTGAGACCGCGTTGGTGGTGTCATCTGCCCCCTGGTCAATGACCTTAAGCGTATCGTTCGGGCCGATTACGGCGGCTGTTACCTGAACGCCGCCCGTACCCCAGCCATAAGGCATCGGCATTTCGCGCCCGGCAAACGGCACCTGATAGCC
>NZ_DBGS01000009.1:0-19986 GCF_002295455.1 Thalassospira sp. UBA848
CGGGGTCGAGATTTTTGAAAATGACCTTCTGTCCTTTGACGGATCGCCAGAAGATGTCGGCAAAACGATCCGTGATCTGGGTCTGAAACTGGTCACCTTCCAGCCGTTTCGCGATTTCGAAGGCATGCCCGAACCCCAGCGTACCCGCGCATTTGAGCGCGCCGAGCGCAAGTTCGACCTGATGGAAGAACTGGGAACGGATCTTTTGATGGTCTGTTCGAACGTCTCCCCGCAATCATTGGGTGGGCTTGATCGCGCCGCCAGGGATCTGGCAGAGCTTGGTGATCGTGCGGCCAAACGTGGCCTGCGTGTCGCGTTCGAGGCCCTTTCATGGGGCAAGCATATCAGCGACTATCGCGACAGTTGGGAAGTTGTGCGGCGCGCCAATCACCCGAATGTTGGTCTTGTGCTTGATACCTTCCACATCATGGCGCGCAAGGTGCCGCTTGATGCGATTTCATCGATTCCGGGTGACAAGATTTTCCTCGTGCAGGTGGCCGATGCGCCGATCCTTGAAATGGATGCCCTGTCCTGGAGCCGTCATTTCCGCTGCTTCCCGGGGCAGGGGGACTTCCCGCTCGGTGAATTCATGCGCAACCTTGCCATGACCGGCTATGACGGACCGCTGTCGCTTGAGATTTTCAACGATCAGTTCCGCTCAAGCTCGACCAAGAACGTGGCGAAGGATGGCTTGCGCTCCCTGATCTATCTGGGCGACGGCATCGAAGGCGTTCAGGTTGGTGAAAAGGGCACAGCCCTGCCGCCCAAGGCGCATGCCAAGGAAGTCGGTTTTGTCGAGTTCGCGGTCGAGGAAGAAAATGCCGAAAAGCTTGCCACGCTTTTCGCAGCCCTTGGTTTTGAAAAACGCGGCAGTCACAAAACCAAAGCGGTGACCTGGTGGAAACAGGGTGACATCAACCTTGTGATCAATTGTGACAAGGATGGCTTTGCGCATTCCTATAACATCGTGCATGGCCCGTCGGTCTGTGCGGTGGGGCTTAAGGTTGATGATGCCAAGGCAACGATGGATCGTGCGCAATCATTGCTTGCCGCTCCCTTCAGTCAGGCGGTTGGCAAAGGCGAAATTGAAATGCCGGCCATCCGGGGTGTTGGCGGCAGCCTTGTTTACTTCCTTGATGATCACAGCGAGCTTTCGCGTATCTGGGATGTCGAGTTCGAACCCGAAAAGGGCACGGACGCCGATGCCGGAAAGGCGAAACTTCGCAAGGTCGATCATGTTTCATACTCGATGCAGTATGAGGAAATGCTGACCTGGCTTCTGTATTTCACCTCGATCTTTGATCTCGGCAAAATGCCGACCCTGGACATCCCGGATCCGGGCGGGCTTGTGCAAAGTCAGGTGGTGCAAAGCGATGCGGTGCGTTTGATCCTCAATGGCTCGCAAAGCCCGCATACCCAGCATTCCCAGTTCCTCAACGAGTTCTTTGGCAGCGGTGTGCAGCATCTGGCATTCGCCAGCGACGATATCTTTGCATCAGTGGATTACTGCATGGCACATGGCGTTGAAATCCTGCCGATCCCGGAAAACTACTATGACGATATCGAAGCACGTTTCGGGCTGGAGCCGGAACTGCTTGATCGGTTGCGCGCACGTAATATTCTTTATGATCGTGACGATGAAGGTGAGTATTATCAGGTCTATACGCGCACCTTCGCCAATCGATTCTTCTTTGAATTGGTGGAGCGTCGCGCGTATCGTGGCTTCGGGGCGGCCAATGCGCCGATCCGGCTTGCGTCACAGACGCGCATGAACCGTCGTAACGATGCGGCGAAATAACCACAGGGCACCAAGCGCATAAAGGCGGGAACAAGGAAATGAGCGTGCAGGAAATTCTAGTCATCAATGGACCGAACCTGAACCTGCTAGGGCAGCGCCAGCCAGAGATTTACGGCTATGACACGCTGGCCTCGATTGAGGAAAAGTGCAGTGCGCTTGCCACGGAACTTGGTGTTTCGGTGCGTTTTGGCCAGTCCAACCACGAGGGTGCGATCATTGACATGATCCACGATGCCCGCACCAAGTCAGCCGCCCTGATCATCAATGCCGGTGCCTATACTCATACATCCATTGCGATCCATGACGCGCTCAAGACCTTTGAGGGCTATATCATCGAGTTGCATATTTCCAACCCGCACGCGCGCGAGGAATTCCGCCACACCAGCTGGATCAGCTCAGTCGCCGATGCCGTGATGGCCGGGGCTGGTGCCTATGGCTATGAGCTGGCAACCCGCCTTGCTGCAGAAAAGATCAAGGCGGCCTGAAAAAAGCTCTGAATTATTCAATCCTGTCTCGGCGAAGTTCTTTAATTCCGCCCAAAGACAATTTGAATAATCACGACATTGGCAGCAATCGTCATTCCCCAAAGCCTGCCCCCGCGAAGGCGGGGGGCGGGAATCCAGTCTGCTTGCGGCGATATGGACTTCGGGTCTGCGCCCCGTTTCGCCCGGAATGACGGCCCATCTTTAGACGGAACTGCGTGACCGCAACGCGGCGGCCAATGTGCCGTCATCAAGATAATCAAGCTCGCCACCCACCGGCACGCCATGGGCAAGGCGGGTGACCTTGACCCCGGTCTCCATCAGTCGTTCGGTGATGTAATGCGCCGTGGTCTGGCCATCGACCGTGGCGTTGGTGGCAAGGATCACCTCGGCCACAGCATTTTCACGCACGCGATTGACCAGCTGATCGATTTTAAGGTCATCCGGACCGACGCCATCAAGCGGTGACAGTGTGCCCCCCAGCACATGATAGCGCCCCTTGAACGCGGCACCGCGTTCCAGCGCCCAAAGGTCCTGAACTTCCTCGACCACACAGATCGTGTCGGAACTGCGGTTGTGATCGGCACAGATATGGCAGGGATCGGTGACATCAATATTGCCGCAATTGGCACAGGTCGTCATGACCTCCGCCGTGGCATGAAGGGCATCGGCCAGCGGGATCATCAATGTTTCGGGTTTCTTGAGCATCTGCAAAACCGCACGTCGTGCCGAACGCGGCCCAAGGCCGGGCAGGCGTGAAAGCAGCTTGATCAGATTTTCAATTTCCCGTCCGGTCATCATGACCCCGTGCTGGTAAAGTTTGATCGTTACATATTGCTTGTATCAAAAACAAAGGGTGGCGCAATGCCACCCTTTGCCGCGTACCTTTAAACTACGAAATTTATCGCGTGTCCGATGAAAGATCAGAACGGCAGTTTGAAGCCTTCCGGCAGGTTCATGCCGCCGGTGACGTCTTTCATCTTTTCCTGAACGGCGGCCTCGACCTTGACCTTGGCGTCGTTATAGGCGGCAACGATCAGGTCTTCGAGGACTTCGGTGTCTTCGGGGTCGACGATGCTTTTATCCAGCGAAAGGCCGCGCATTTCGCCTTTGCCATTGAGCATCACTTTGACCATGCCCGCACCGGACTGGCCTTCGATTTCAAGTTCAACCAGTCCTTCCTGCATTTCCTGCATTTTGGACTGCATCTGCTGGGCCTGTTTGAGCATCCCTGCAAGGTTCTTCATAGCTCGTCGTCTCCTTCGAGATAAAATGCGTCGTCATATACGGAACCGCTTTCGTCCTCTTCACCCTCGGGATTTTCCTGTCCGGGTGGCAGGTGGACGGCAACGATTTTTGCTTTGGGTAAACCATCAAGAATGGCCCTGACCAGCGGATCTTGCGAGGCATCCGCCTTGCGCTGTTCAAGGGCTTCAAGTTCCTGTTCCTTAAGGGTCGGTGCCCCTTCCTCGCGCTCAGACACGCTGACCAGCCAACGATTTCCGGTCAGGCCATTAAGCGCCGTGATCAGTTTGGTCGAAAGGTCCGATCCTGCCCCGCGTGCCGGGCGAAATTCGATGCGACCCGGCTCATACTTCACCAGATGCATATAGTTTTTGACCTGCATGGCAAGACCGGTGGTTTCACGGTCCTTGCCAAGCAACTCGGCAACTTCCTCAAACGTTTCGGGCATCCTGGCATAGACAGGTTGTTCGACCTGTTCGGGTTCGCCCAGCGGGTCGGGTCGTCGCTGTGCCACGGCAGCTGCACCACCGCCGCCACCATTGACCACTTGCATGCGGGGTCCTGGACCACCGCTACCGCCGCCGCCATTGCCACCGCCTTGCGGGGCACCGCCGCCATTGCCGGCATTGTTCATATCCTGACGGAGCTTCTTGATCAGGTCACCGGGTGGTGGCATTTCCGCGGCATAGGCCAGACGGATCAGGATCATTTCAGCGGCCTGAATGGGGGATGGCGCAATCCGCGTTTCTTCAAGCCCCTTAAGCAACATCTGCCACGCGCGGGTCAGTTGCGGCATGGCAAGCTTGGCGGCAATTTCCTTGCCGCGTTCGCGTTCGATCTGCGACACGCCGGGATCATTGGCCGCATCGGGTGACAGCTTTACACGTGTCAGCCAGTGGGTCAGATCGAGCATATCCTGCAACATCACCGGCGGATCACCGCCAAGGGCATATTGCGCACCAAGAAGTTCCAGCGCCTCGTTAATCTCGCCCTTCATGGTGTGATCAAACAAATCGAATATGCGTGACCGGTCTGAAAGGCCCAGCATATCACGCACCTGCTGGGTGGTGACCTTGCCCGCACCATGCGAGATCGCCTGATCGAGCAAGCTCATGCCATCACGGACCGATCCATCGGCGGCACGCGCGATCAGGGTGACGGCTTCTTCTTCGATCTCGGCATTTTCAAGCCCGGCGATGCGGCCATAGTGCGCGGCCAGTTCATCGGTCTGCACACGACGCAAATCAAACCGCTGACAGCGCGACAGAACCGTAATCGGAATTTTGCGGATCTCGGTGGTGGCAAAGATGAATTTCACATGCTCTGGCGGTTCTTCAAGCGTTTTGAGAAGCGCGTTAAACGCACTTTTCGAAAGCATGTGCACTTCGTCGATGATGTAGATCTTGTAACGTGCCGAAGTCGGACGATAACGCACGCCTTCGATCAGTTCGCGAATGTCATCCACACCGGTGCGCGACGCCGCATCCATTTCCAGCACATCAACATGGCGGTCTTCGGCAATCGCGCGGCAATGCTCACAGACACCGCATGGCTCGATCGTTGCGCCGCCATTGCCGTCTGCGCCAATGCAGTTCAGCGCACGCGCAATGATACGCGCCGTTGTGGTTTTACCAATACCGCGCACCCCGGTCAGGATGAAGGCATGGGCCAGTCGGCCGCTTTCAAGCGCGTTTGACAGCGTCTTGACCATCGGCCCGTGGCCGATCAGCTCATCAAAGGATTTCGGGCGGTATTTGCGCGCAAGAACCTGATATTCGCTTTTGGCTTCGGGTTCGGCCACAGCAGCGGGCGCGGTTGTTTCCGCACCGGTACTTTCTGATGCCGTTTCACCTTCTGGCGCTGTTTCGCTCGCGGTCTCGATCTGATCGCTCATTCATCCGGTCCGGACTGTTTTAATTCTCAGTTGGTTTTAGCAGCTTCGCGACCGTATGGGAAAGGCCAAGTGGGAAATTTCCCATACAAAAAGCCATCTGCCCGCGAATGTCAGGGGCATGGCAAATATCAGCGATTTCAAAGGGAGAAATGAAAGGGTGAGAGACTGAACAGCGACCCGGAAAAACTCGTTACGGCTGCTACCTTCCGGTCCTGACCGGGTTGGCGAGCGGTCCGTCCACTGCCAGCCTCTCGCCCCCTATATCGCGCAAGCGTTCACAAAACGCAAGGGGGCATTCGGAATTTTAGTGCTGCGCGCAAGTCATCAGTTGCATGCAGGGTCCGCATCGCGGGTGCCGTTTGATACCCGGCCGTCGCGATTGTCGCGCGCCCAGCGCGAAAGCGCGTTGCGCGCAGCATTTGCCGCCGTATTGGCAGGCAGCAGAATGTTCCAGTGTCCCGCCGGGTCATTATCATATTCAACCTGATAGCCGTCAGGCCCGGAAAGGTCATAGGTTTCATCGACCACCGGGTCACCGTCCACGACGGCGGTAAAACGGAACAGGCATGGCTTGTTGTTATTGTTGCCAATGTTATCTGCGTCGAAGTTTGAAACACCGCCGCCGCGATAGGTAAATTCACCATTTGAAAGATTGGCCCGACCGGTGTTGGCGTTGCTCAGACCGACACCATGATAAATATCCACATCTGCATGGGCCGGGTTTTCAAAGGTAACCTGCACGGACAGCGCACCAATGATGAATGCGCCATAGGCTGTGAGTTTTGAAAGCATGATTGTTTTCCTTTCTATGTGCTGTGATTAGCAGGGAAAACGACGAGGCCCCGTCATGGATGTGAAGGAAATTGGCATGGCTTTGCCTGCGGTCGGAACGTTGATCGGGGAGATCGCAGTTGTCTTTTATGCGCGCAGCTTTAAAGTCTGAGCCAAATTTTGGCCGATAGGTAAATCGGTCGCTGCAGCCGAGTTTTTGAAAGAAGGAGCACCAGGGGTCATGACAAGGCAATTCTTCGAAGCCGCTGATCTTGATCGTGATGCGAGCCTTCGAAAATCTGAGCACTGGCAACAGCTTCTGTTGGCCGAGGAGTCGCTGCGCATCCTGATTTGTCATGCGGGTGACCCACTTTTTGCCTGGCCCGAAGACATGGATGCCCACGAGCTTGTGGTACTGGGTGCCCCGGCGGTGCCGCATCTTGATGTCGATCTGTATGGCGGGGAGTGGATTTACCTTGGCCGCGATGTTGGCGGGCCAGTGATCGCGGTGGATATTGCCCCGGTGGTTTCAGATCGTGAAGAGGCCGTGCGCAAGCTGGGGGGTGGTTTTGGCGACATGCGCACCCGCATGGCGTGCCTGTCCGTTGACGAGGCCGCCCTTGCTGCGCAGGCGCGCGCCATCTTTCACTGGCACCAGGGGCATAAATTCTGCGGGGCCTGCGGGTATCCCAACGCGGTGGTCGAGGCGGGCTATCGCCTGCAATGCACCAATCCGGTTTGTGGCAAGCCCCATTTCCCGCGGACCGATCCGGCGGTAATCATGCTGATTCACCATCAGGATCATGTGTTGCTGGCGCGCTCGCCCCAATTCCTGCCCGGCATGGTGTCTGTGCTGGCGGGTTTTGTGGAGCCGGGCGAGAGCCTTGAACAAGCCGTGGCGCGTGAGGTGTTCGAGGAAGTCGGGATCAAGATCAAGCGTCCGGAGTATGTGGCGTCTCAACCCTGGCCGTTTCCGGGGTCGCTTATGCTGGGGTTTGTGGCGGAGGCCGAAACCACAGACCTTGTTCTTGATGACGAAGAAATAGAATTTGCGATGTGGGTACATCGCGATGATGTGCAAAACCTTCCTGAAAAGGACATTAATTTACCCCGCCCGATTTCAATTGCGCGCTTCCTTCTGGAAAATTGGTGCGCGGGACGCATATAGTATCCAAAGCGTCTTTTTTCACCGTTTTGATGGTGGGCATGCCTTTGCCGTTCGTCAGCAAGTTTCGGGGGAGCATTTTGATACCTATGCGTTTGGCACGTAATGCGGCGTTGAGCGGCTTTGTCTTGGGCATGCTTCTGGTTCTTTCCGGGGGGATGGTTGCCAAAGCCCATGAACCGATACCGGTCAAGGTCGGCGCCTATGAATATGGGGTTGTCTATTTTTATCAGGATGGTGAACCCCGCGGCATGGCGCCGAGCCTGATTGATCTTCTGAATGATTTTCAGGATGAGTACGCGTTTGAGCTTTCCGAAACGTCATCGCGACGGCGCTATCAGGCCGTGGTCGATGGTGAGGTCGATCTTGTCCTGCTTGAAAGCTCGAAATGGGACTGGGAAAACTATGATGTCCGGTTCTCTGGCCCGATCGTTCAGGAAGAGGATCTCTATGTCGCGCTGGCTGATCGCGGAAATGCCGAAGCACTGTTTTCCGATATCGCCAGCTATCCGATGCTTTGCGTGCTGGGTTTCCATTACGGGTTTGCCGATTTCAACGCAGATCCGGCGTATCTGCGTCAGAATTTCGATGTCTTGCTGCGCTACAACGAAAAAGAAGTTCTTGCAGGATTGTTGGCCGGAGAAGCACCGATCGGTGTCGTATCCGCAGGCTTTTTGGCCGCGCAATTCGGCGAGATTCCCGGTTTGCGCAATAGCCTTGTGATCGCCGATCAGCCCGATGCAACCTATGATCTGGTGTCGGTGCTCTCGGAGGGTTCGGCCATTCCGCTTGAGCGGTTCAATCAGCTGGTATCCGAGCTACGCGCCACCGGCGAGGTGGAAAGACTGTGGCAGCAATTTCGGGCGGGCCTTGCCGGATAGCCCTTAGTCCAGAGGTGGAATACGGGCAATGACATTGCGCCGCAAAGCGTCGGGACGTTCCCGCCAGGCAACGATGCCCTTTTCACTTTCGGCATATTTTGACGCCAGTTCACACAGATCATCAATCATGCTGTCTGGATCGACATTGCCGTAAACATATCCCCACTTTCCCGATCCGTTCAGCGCGATCGAGCAGCCAGAATTGCAATTGGTCAGACATTCAACTGCCTTGAGCTCGAACGGCAGATCGCGCTTGGCACAGATTTCTTGCATGCGTTCGAACAGTGTCTGGCCATGCCGCGGATTTGTTGATGCCTCGGCGTTTGAGGCCGTGCAGGTGGTGCAGATGTTCAGGCGTGGCTTGGTCGTCATGCGGGTCATTTTATCCAAAATGGGGGTAAGCGATCAGGGCGCGCATCCAATCAGCTTGCGACCGGTCTGGTCAAGTCACCATCAAGATGATGGGCAACATATTCCTGAATGGCACCGGCCAGTTGGCGGCTCACCAGTGGATGGGAATCCTCGGCCAGCATGACGGCCACACCAACGGCGGGCAGTGGCGGGAAACCGTCACGGGAATCCAGGATCTTGAACTCGTCGGAGACACTGGCCGCCGCAAGGGCAGCAACACCCAGCCCGTTGCGCACCAGATGCAAAAGTGACGCCGCCTGACGGGAGGTGGCATACAGCGTGAACGGCCGATTGGATTTGGAAAATGCATCAATTGCCCACGCATGAAACTTGCAATCCTCAGCAGGCAAAACCAGTGGCAGTGGATCGAGCTTGTGTTGCTTGTGCATCGGCGAAGACGCCCAGACACCGGGTTCGTGACGCAGGAAATACCCTTCTTCGCCCTTTTCGGACCGACTGATTATCGAAAGGTCAAGTTCGCCCTGATCAAGCATTCGACGCAAAAGGATCGTCGGGTTAACCGATACAAAGAACCGCGCATTCGGATAGGCCGTGCTGATGGCCCGCAAGACAACGGGCAGGATCTTTTGCGCGTAGTCATCAGGGCAGCCAATACGGATCGGGCGGCTGGCATCCTGGGCGCGTAACTTGCCCATGGCTTCGTCTTGCAGCGACAGAATGCGGCGTGCATAGCCGACAAAGGTAATGCCTTCATGGGTCAGTTGGACATTGCGACCGTCACGTTCGAACAGTTTGTTATCAACCAGTTCTTCAAGGCGCTTCATCTGCATGGAAAAGGCCGATGGTGTGCGCCCGATACGGTCGGCTGCACGATTGAAACTGCCGCATTCGGCAAAGGCTACAAAACTTCGTAACAGGTCGGAATCCATATGGCGCCCCTTTGATCAGAAAGTTTGATCAAGAATCTTGAACAATTGGATCAAAACTATTCGATTGTCGGAATGCGATCCAGCGGCAAATATCAAACCCGGCCGGCCAATGCAGTTTTCAGTGAATGCTTTAACGCATGTGCCACAAGGAATATCACGATGATTTTGAACGACTATTTGATGTCGGGGAACGGCTATAAGGTCCGTTTGCTGCTTTCGATTCTGGGTCAACCGTTTGAATATGTCGAACGCGACATCATGAAGGGCGAAACCCGCACGCCGGAATATCTTGAAAAGATCAACCCGCACGGCAAGATCCCGACCCTTGTGCTGGATGACGGTCGGACATTGGCCGAAAGCAACGCCATTCTGACCTATCTGGCCGAAGGAACCAACTTTATCCCCCGGGATGCTTATGAACGGGCCGAGATGATGAGTTGGCTATTCTTTGAGCAATATGATCATGAGCCCAACGTGGCGGTTCTGATTTCCTGGTACGAGATCAAAGGATTGCCTGACAATGCCGATATCCTGGAGCCGATGAAACAGGCCGGGGCGAAACGTGCGCTTGATCTGATGGAAAAGCGGTTGTCGGGTCACAACTGGCTGGTGGGTGAGGCGCTCAGCATTGCGGACATTTCGCTATATGCCTACACGCACCGGGCCGAGCTTGGCAAAATCAGCCTTGCACCTTATTCCGGCATTCGCGCCTGGCTTGACCGGATCGCAGCACTTCCGGGCTATGTACCGATCACCTGGACGCCATAAGACTGAAAAGAAGCCACCACAAACAAGCTATTGCCCATGGGGTTGGGGATCCGGGGATTATCATCCCTGTCTGTGGTGGCCAAGTACCCTGACGTAATTAAGGGGAAACGTCAGGGTGGCGGTCAGGCAGATTTCAAAAGTTTTTCGGGCAAAAGAGGATCGGTTTGTGCCGCAGAACCCCGTGCCCTGAAGCGCATAAAGGCATCTTCGACATTGGGCGTGTCGGCCAGCATTTCCGGCCCGCCGGGCATGGCGTTCAGGTAATGGATCATTGGCATGATCATCATGTCCGGGATGGTAAAGCGATCACCGCATATCCAGCCATCTGCGTAAGCCGGATCAAGGACAGAAAGGTCATGACGGATGATATCGGCCATCCGGTTCATCTGGATGGCAAATCCCGGATCATGGCGCTTGGCATCGTCGGTTAGAACCATCGGAATGACGAAATTACGGATGATGTTCTGATCAAGCCGTGTCATGGCAAGGCTGATCCACTGGTTCATCCGCGCCACTTTTTGCGCACTTACAGGACGAAGCAGCGGGCCCGGAAACCGGTCATCGACATAACGACAGATCGCGGCGGTTTCATACAGCACAAAGGGGCCGTCATTCAGGACCGGTACCTTGCCAAACGGATTGCTGCGCAACAGTTCGGGCGTTGGCGGATGTCCCGGGGTCTGGACATTTTTGGTGCTGAATTCAAAGGCGATTTCCTTTTCCAGACAGGCAATGCGAACAGTGCGTGTAAGATTGCTGCGCGGCATTCCGATGATTGTCACGACCGACATGGCAAGGTCCCTTTTTGCTAGGTGAGCTTGCACACAGCATTACGTCGGCCATAATATGTTCAAGAACATATTATTATGGTGTGTCATGATTGCATTCTGTCCAGGGCCGGATGCCCGAACACGCGGTGGAGATTGAAATGCCCTATAGCCCGTCCCACAAACCGAAAACCCGTATCCGCATCGTTAATGCGGCCAGCGCGTTGTTCAAAAAGCACGGGTTTGAAAATGTCACGATTGATCAGGTCATGGCGGCTGCCGGGCTGACACGTGGCGGGTTCTATGCGCATTTCAAAAACAAGGAAGATCTGTTTGTCGCCTGTGTGGAAAACGGCATGTCGCTTTTATCGTCGCCCGTGTTGGCGAAATTGCGCAAGGCAGAGTTATCCGGCGACGACTGGGTGACATCCTTTGCGGAACTTTATCTGTCGCGGGTGCATATTGATAATCCCGACCTTGGATGTGCTTTGCCGACATTATCGACAGAGGTATCGCGTTCCGGTGACCTGGCACGGGCAGCGTTTTCAAAGCTGATTGAACAGGCATCAGGCAAGCTTGCCTGGAAGCTGGCAAAGGAGGATGGCGTTCCGGGTATGGATAAACCGGTGCCGGTTGACGGCGAGTCCGTGCTGCCGGATGTCCCCGACGGCTATCGCCGGGAAGCCACATCAATGCTGGCGATGATGGTTGGTGCGGTTGTGCTGGGTCGTGCGGTCGATGATGACACCGCCGACGATATTCTGGCGTCCACGCGCGATACGATCGTGCAATCGCGGGGTCGACCGCCAAAAGAAGCCGGTCGGAAGACCGGCTGATCAGTTGTAGAAACCTGACAGGATTTCAGCATAGATCTTCACAAGGTTTTCGATGTCATCGACCATGGCGTGTTCATCGACCTTGTGCATGCTTTGCCCGACCAGACCGAATTCGGCGACCTCGGTGTATTTCTGAATGAAGCGCGCATCGGATGTGCCGCCCGTCGTGCTCATTTCCGGGCGTTTGCCGGTAACCTTTTCCGAAGCATCGGCAATCAGGCTTGCGAGTTTGCCCGGCGTGGACAGGAACGCCTCGCCAGAAATCTTGACCCTGAGATCATGCGCACCGGCATGCTCGGCACAGACATCCTCAATCCATTTTTTAAGATCCGCACCCTTGTGCTGATCATTAAAGCGGATGTTGAACGCGGCACTGACCTTGGCGGGCACCACATTGGTTGCGGTATTCCTCGCATCGACGGTGGTGATTTCAAGGTTGCTGGGCTGGAAATGATCGGTGCCCTGATCAAGTTCACGCGAATTAAGCACATCCAGCGTCTTGATCATGCGTGGGACCGGATTGTCCGCCAGATGCGGATAGGCGACGTGGCCCTGTGCGCCATAAACCGTCAGCCAGCCGGTGATAGAGCCACGGCGGCCAACCTTCATCATCTCGCCCAGATATTTCGGGTTGGTCGGTTCGCCCACCAGACAGGCGTCAAATTTCTCGCCCTGCTGATCGCACCATTCGACCAGCTTGACCGTGCCGTTGATCGCGTCGGCTTCTTCGTCACCGGTGATCAGGAACGAGATGCTTTCATCAAAATCCGGATTGGCAGCAAGAAAGGCGTCAACGCCGCCAACAAAGCAGGCGATACCGGTTTTCATATCAACCGCACCCCGGCCAAACAGACGGCCGTCTTTGACTTCGCCACCGAACGGATCAACCGTCCATGCGGCAGCATCGCCAGCCGGGACGACATCAGTATGTCCGGCAAAACAGAAATTGCGGCCCTTGGTCCCAAGGCGCGCATAAAGGTTGTCGATCGCGTCACTGCCATCACCGTCAAAGACCTTGCGCGTGCAATCAAAGCCGCGGGCCTCAAGCGCCTTTTGCAACACATCAAGCGCGCCTTCATCGGCAGGTGTTACCGACGGGCAGCGGATCAGGGATTGTGCAAGTTCAAGGGCGGTCGACATTGGCACTCTCTTGGTCTTTGGGTGTTAGGCAGTAATAGGAATTGTAGCCTATTTTATATGTTTCATGTGAAACATATCAGGAACAAATATACATTAAGGGGCGAAACAGCCATCCGTTTCGCCCCTTATATCATGATCACATTGCGTGTCGCAGATCAGTCGCGCAGCAGTTCGTTGATCGAGGTTTTCGAGCGGGTCTTTTCATCAACACGTTTGATGATGACCGCGCAATACAGGCTCGGCCCCGGGGTACCATCGGGAAGCGGCTTGCCCGGAATACTGCCCGGAACGACCACGGAATATGCCGGAACGCGACCGACAAAGGTCTCGCCGGTGGTGCGGTCGATGATTTTGGTCGATGCGCCGATGAAGACACCCATCGAAATGACAGCACCTTCTTCGACAATCACACCCTCAACGATTTCCGAACGCGCACCGATGAAAGCATTGTCTTCGATGATGACCGGACCGGCCTGAAGCGGCTCAAGCACGCCACCGATACCCGCACCACCCGACAGGTGAACGTTCTTGCCGATCTGTGCGCAGGAACCAACCGTTGCCCAAGTGTCGACCATGACGCCGGTATCAACATAGGCGCCGAGGTTCACGAAGGACGGCATCAAAACGGTGCCCGGTGCGACATAGGCCGAGCGGCGCACGATGCTGCCCGGAACAGCGCGGAAACCGGCTTCCTTGAATTGGGCATCGCCCCAACCTTCGAACTTGGACGGGACCTTGTCCCACCAGTTGGTGTTCTCACCCGGACCGCCTGCGATGGTGGTCATGTCATTGAGGCGGAACGACAGGAGAACTGCCTTTTTCGCCCACTGATTGACGACCCATTTGCCATCAACCTTTTCAGCAACGCGCAGTTCGCCGGAATCCATCGCGCGAAGCGATTGTTCAACAGCTTTGCGGATTTCGCCCTGGGTGGCGGAATTGATTTCGTCGCGGTTTTCCCAGGCGACGTTGATCACGCCTTCAAGCTCGGTCTTGTTCATGTTTCGAAGGTCCTTGCGGTCAGCCAAAATTGCGTCGGCGGAGAATGGTCAAAGCCGACCTTGAAGTCAACTCCGCCAGTTTACGTAGAAACGCCTGTTTAAGGCAGATTTCCGTTCCTGATCCCTGTTTTGCCCATCTATCCCGTCCAATGGGCGCGATAGAAATAAACGATCAGAAGGCCAAGCTCAATCCTGGAACGATGACAAATCGGCCAAGTCGGCAATTTGATCCGGCAGGGGCATCCGCGTCAGGCGCCTTTGGACAATCCACGCAAGAAGTCGACAAGATCATCCGTTTCATGATCAATGCGCGGATCATCGCGCCCATCCTGTGCCCATTCGATGTCGGTATGCACCCAGACAGTCGTCATACCCATATCCTTGGCAGGCAGCAGGTTTTTGGCCATGTCTTCGAAATAGACGGCCCGGGTCGGATCAATGCCATCGCGCGCCAAAAGCAGGTCATAGGGTTCCTGCTTGGGCTTGGGGATATAATTGGCATCGACAATGTCAAAGATGGTTTCGAAATGATCGGAAATGCCAAGGCGATCCATCACGCGTTCGGCGTGGCCACGCGATGCATTGGTAAAGATCAGTTTTCGGCCCGGAAGATCATCAAGTGCAGTTGCCAAATCCGGTGCCGGTGACACCACCGACAGATCAATGTCATGGACCTTGGCCAGATAATCAGCCGGATCAACTTCATGTTCGGTCATCAACCCGCGCAGGGTGGTGCCGTAGCGATGGAAATAGTCCTTTTGCACCCGATAGGCTTCGCTGGCTTCAAGCTTGAGCGCATCGCGAACATATTCCCCGATCAGATCAGAAACCTGCGAAAACAGATTGCAGGCCGCCGGATAAAGCGTGTTGTCGAGATCAAAGATCAGCACGCTGTCATCAGTAAGGCGGGGCAGTGCGGATGTGCGTTTCGGGGCGGTGGTCATGAACGGGGCCTTCCAGAGTATGCATAGGTCGATGACGGGTCAGGGCGCCGACATTTGTAAGCGATCCTTACGGTCTTGCAAACCATCAGGATCACTCATTGACGTGTTCACGCATTCTGACATTGCATCGGTGGGTATGTGCTGCGCCGAGATATGGCCGCAGGGGTTTAAATTTTCCCGCAAGACCAAACATATAGAGTGCTTTTGGCCGGTCCCATGTCCGGGACGTTGGTGCGTGAAATCGTGCGTCAGGTTTGACCGGTCTTGTTTGTCTGCAGAGGTTTTCGGCTTCTTGTAAAACCATTGTTAATCAGGATCGGTTGATGATTGGCAAAAGACACAAAGAAAATCAGGACGGTTTCCGTGTTCGGGGGAAGGGGAAATTGTCTTTAGATCCAGGCAGTGTGAGAGGGTGCGTTGGATAAACTTATAAAAGCTCGGACAACCGAACTTCGAAATGAAAGAAATCGTTTTGCGGCTTTGGCCTTTGTCTGGGGGGACCTTCTTCTTGAGCTGGACGGCGATCTGAAGATTGTTTTTGCCTCTGGTGCATCAGACGGCATTCTTGGTCAGCAACCACAGGACCTGGCGGGCAAACCGTTTACCGGGTTTTTGTCAAAGCAGTTCAGGCCACTGGTAACCGAAATGTTGCAGGTCGCGCGCCGACGCGGGCGAATGGATAACATTCAGGTGCGGTTTAACCAGCAAGGCGAATTGTTAAGCCCGCCCGTTTCCATGAGCGGCTATTTCTTGCCGGATCTTGGCGATCATTTCTTTGTCGCATTGCGTGTGACGATCAATGCGCTGTCACCCGATATTGCCGCCACCCTTCAGCGCGACAACGCCACGGGACTTCTCGATGAGGAAAGCCTGTCAAAGGTTGTCACGGAACGGTTGATGGCGCGCCGGGAAACCGGGATTGAACACAAATTTACCCTGATGACCCTGAATGCGTTTGATCCGCTATGCGCGCGGATGAAACAGATCGAACAGGCTGAAATGATGGCCAGCGTCGGTGCTTTTTTGCGTGCCCATTCGGTCGCGGGCGACACGGCCGGGCGACTGGGAACTGAACAATTTGGCATGTTGCATCGTGCCGATGTGCCGATTGGCGATCTTGAAAAACGGATCGGGGAATGCATTCGTGATGCCGATCCGGCAGGGGTGGGTGTCGATGTCAGTTCGACGGTGACTGATTTTACAACAGAGATTATTCCACCCGGCGATCTGGCGCGGGGTGTTTTGTACTCCATCAGGCGATTCTGTGACCGTCAGGAACACAGTTTTACCTTCTCGCGGTTGATGGGGCAGGCCGACAATCTGGTCAACAACACCTTTTCCGCGATGCAGGATTTCGGCATGCGGGTCGATCAACTGAAGTTCGATACGGTCTATCAGCCCATCGTGCGCCTGCCGACAGCCGAGATCCACCATTTCGAGGTGCTGGTGCGGTTCTATGATGATGACGGCAATCTGATCCCGACTGAGCAGCTGATTACCTTTGCCGAACAGGTCAATATGGTCCATCGCCTTGATCTGGCGATGTTGCGCAGAAACATCAAATGGATCAGATCACAACTTGATGAGGGTATTACAGTTCGGGTTGCCGTGAATATTTCCGGTCATTCAATTGAAAACCCGGATTTCTGCCGGTCTGTGATCGCGCTTTTTGAACGGAATCGCGACGCCCTTGGTCAATTGATGCTTGAGGTTACTGAAACAGCCGAAATCAACGATATCGATACCGCGGCGAAGTGGATAAGCCGTTTCCGAGAGTTCGGTGTTGAAATCTGTCTGGATGATTTCGGCACTGGCGCGTCGAACTTCCGCTATCTGAGTGCGATGGATATTGATTATGTGAAGATTGATGGTGAATCGATCCGCCAATCGACCAAGACAGCCAAGGGATTGGCGTTCCTGCGGTCACTGGTCGAGTTATGCCACGAGATCAATGTCGAAGTGGTCGCTGAAATGATCGAAACCGACAAGATGCGCGAGCTGGTTACGAAGGCCGGGTTTGATTATGCCCAAGGGTATCTTTTCGGAAAGCCCGAAGCCGATATCACACTTTACTGGCGCGATGCAGCTGCCCGACGTTGACGCACGGGGGTGACGAACAGGGTTGAAGCCGGGCTTTGGACTGTTGGGGGCCACTGGTGCAAGCGTTTTTGGTTAATGTCAGAAGCCTAAGCCGGGTGTGATCAGTCTTGTAGCGGCGGGCCGTCTTTGCGGGCCACCCCGTACTTTGCGAGGATGCTGTCAAACAATCCATTCTCACGAATGGTGGTCAGGCCGGTATTGAGTTCGTTAACCAGTGCTGTTGGATTTTTCGCTTTGCGTGAAATGCAGGAATAATAGGGATTGTTGGAAATTATCTTGTCTTGAATAGACTTGATTCCGGGAAACTGCCGGTCTGGATTGCGCAATTCGTGATCCATGGGGGCCTTGTAACTCAGGGCCACGTCCAGCCGGCGTGAAAGCAACATATCAATCAGTGTGGCTTCACTGTTGACCAGCAGCACATCCAGTCCGGCGTCACGTGCGGATGCCTCAAGGCTGTAGCCGTTGACGATGCCAACGGTCATGTCCTGGGCGTCCTTGATTTCCTCAAGCGTTTTCAGGTTGTTGGTTCCGACGGCATAGAATGCCACCCGGACATATCCCAGCAAATTGGAATAGAAAAACTCATCTTCACGTTCGGGCAGGTAGCTGCATGAACACAGTCCATCAACCTGACCGCTGTTGGCCATGAAATACGCCCGCCGCCACGGATAGAACGGTGTAATCAGGGTAATGTTACGTGTGGCAAAGGCCGCGCGCAGGATCTCGACATCATAGCCCGGCTTGGCTGGGTCCTCGCCGATTTTGGAGGGCGGAAACGGATTACAGGCAAGCGTAACGGTGTCTTGATTGCCGGGCGGAGAGATCAGTGTATTTTGCGCAGCGACCGGCGCTGCCCCATAGAAATACAGGAACAGTGCAAGACAGGCCGGGAAAAGCGAAAGGCGCAATACGTCATCCACGTCAGCCAGAAGGCGACGCGAGAAAAGGTATGGGATAGAAGCAACCCTTTTCATCTCGACTACGCTTTAATTGTTCCAAATTCTATAGCGAGATCAAAATACTAACAGGTTTATTGCCAATTGTGCGAACGGAATCTCGCACCGCAATCAAACGGGGGCACCGGGGCCAAAGAAAAAGGCCGGTGACAAGCACCGGCCTTTTTGCAGATTGACGCCTGATATTATTCGGCGGCTTTTACTTCGGCACTGCTGCGAATTGCAGCGGCGCGTACGCCGTCGTCGACATGTTCTTCGAACTTCGCGAAGTTCTTTTCGAACAGGCCAGTCAGGTTTGCTGCGGCCTTGTCATAGGCGGCCTTGTCGTTCCAGCTTTCGCGCGGGTTAAGAACGTCTGCCGGAATGTTGCCGCATGCCGTCGGATATTCCAGACCGAAGAACGGGTCGGTTGCGAATTCGGCATTTTCGAGATCACCATTCAGTGCTGCATTCAGCAGACCACGGGTGTAAGCGATCTTCATGCGCGAACCAACGCCATAGCCGCCACCGGACCAGCCGGTGTTGACAAGCCAGCAATTGGCTTCGTGCTTTTCCATCATTTCGCCAAGCAGCTTGGCATAGACCGACGGATGACGCGGCATGAACGGCGCACCAAAGCAGGCAGAGAAGGCCGCAGTCGGTTCCTTGACACCTTTTTCGGTGCCGGCAACTTTTGCGGTATAGCCCGACAGGAAGTGGTACATCGCCTGTGCCGAGGACAGTTTTGCAATCGGGGGCAGAACCCCGAACGCATCACAGGTCAGCATGATGATGTTTTTCGGATGGTTGCCGCGGCCGTCTTCCGATGCATTCGGAATGAATTCGATCGGATAGGAAGAGCGGGTGTTTTCGGTGTGGCGGGCATCGTCGAGATCAAGCTCGCGCGACTGCTTGTTCATCACAACGTTTTCAAGCACGGTCCCGAAACGCTCGGTCGTGGCATGAATTTCCGGTTCGGCTTCTTTGGAAAGCTTGATGACTTTCGCATAGCAGCCGCCTTCGAAGTTAAACACGCCATCTTCGCCCCAGCCATGTTCGTCATCACCGATCAGGGTGCGCGACGCATCGGCCGACAGGGTGGTTTTACCCGTGCCAGACAGGCCAAAGAAGATGGCGGTGTCGCCGTCCTTGCCCATATTGGCCGAACAATGCATCGGCATGACGCCCTTAGCCGGAAGGATGTGGTTAAGAACCGAGAAGATCGACTTCTTCATTTCACCGGCATACCAGGTGCCGCCAATGATAACCATTTTGCGTTCGAAGCTGACCATCACGAAGACGTCGGAGCGGGTGCCGTCGACTTCCGGATCCGCCTGAAGGCCCGGTGCATGAAGAATGGTGAATTCTGGCGAGAAGTCGCGCAGTTCCTCTTTTTGCGGCTGGATAAACATGTTCCGCGCAAAAAGGTTATGCCATGCATTTTCGTTGATCACACGTACCGGCAGGCGGAAACGCGGATCGGAACCGGCAAAGCAATCCTGAACGAACAGCTCGGTGCCCTGGAAATATGCGCGCACTTTCTGATACAGGCGCTCAAATACGTCCGGGCTGACCGGGCGGTTTACATCGCCCCAGTCAATATCTGCCTTGGTGCTTTCTTCTTCGACGATGAAGCGATCCAGTGGGGAACGGCCGGTATGTTCGCCGGTCAGGGCGACAAAGGCACCGCCTTTGGCGATTTTACCTTCGTTGCGACGGATCGCATGTTCATAAAGGCCGGCAGCGTCGAGGTTCCAGTGAACGGCGCCAAGGTTTTTGAGGCCATGAGTTTCAAGGCCTACACGGCTGACAACGGGTCCTGATTGCAGCACGAAACTCTCCTGGTGGGAATGGAAATCTGGGGGTTAATATTATAATGTACACAACTAATTGTGGGTAATCAGTTGCGTTGAGACATATTGTTACAATGATGTCTTAAAAGCAACCGCTCCTTT
>NZ_DBGS01000083.1:0-11939 GCF_002295455.1 Thalassospira sp. UBA848
TGGCAATTTCGTCTGGCGCGGCGATCCGGCCGAGCGCATGGAACTTTTCCACCATTGCCCGCGCTTCCGGATCATTGGCAAAGCTTGCCGCCATCGGGGTGTCTGTTCCGCCCGGCAACAAGGCATTTACCCGCACATTGGCCCCGCCATACTCCACGGCCAAACATTGCGCCATCCCGATCAGGCCCATTTTACTTGCCGCATAGGCCGTCATGCCCGGCAGGCCAATGGTATGCCCAACAAATGTAGAGGTAAAAATAACCGATCCGCCGCCGCGTTTGGCAATTTCGGGCATCTGGTATTTCGCCCCGAACATGGCAGCGGTCAGGTTGGTTCGAATGGTTTCTTCCCACTCCCCAACGTCAATATCGCTCAGGGCACCGGGGGATCCGAGCGTCCCGGCATTGTTGAACCCGACATCAAGCCTACCATATTCGCCAATGGCAGCATCGACCAATGCCTTGGCAAACGCCTCGTCGCAGACATCCCCGGCAATGGCAAATGCCTTGCCGCCTGCCCCATTGATTTCCGTCACAACCTGATCAAGCCGGTCTTCCGAGCGCGCCGCAAGCACAAGCTTTGCCCCTTCCTTGGCAAACAGTTTGGCCGATGCGGCGCCGATCCCGGAACTTGCACCGGTGATGATAACAACCTTGTCTTCAAGCAACATGATCCATCCAATCCATCTGGCACCCGCCCGGTTGACCGGGCGGTGCGATTAACGATGGCAAAAGGATACGGGGCGGGCGTTAGTGCTGCTCGCCGGTTTCGGACCTGACGTTCAATCGCCCCAATCAAAGACAGGTCAATTGGCGATATCAGTTCTCCGAAACCCACGCCCGGATGTCATCAAGCATTGTGGGCTCATACCCAATCGGATCGGGCATCGGTTCAGAGCGCACAATGATGCCCGACTGGGTGCGATAAACGGTGTAAAGCGTATCTTGCTTGATATCAGTAAAGGTCGAACTGCCATACTCGGCATCGACCAGGAAATTCCATTCCGCCAGATAGTTCATCAGATCAAGCACATCGCCCTGCCCCAGATCATAGGCCATCTTTGGCTTGGTGTTTTCGTCATTGATATCGCGATAGCGGCCCTCAAAGCGCACCAGCTTATAGCGCGCGTCCATGCCCATCACATTGGCCCAGGGCTTCAGCTTGATGAACTCGGCATCAATCCGCCACTGATCACCGTAAATCTCAAAGACGCCGACATCCCCATCCCCGACAGACGCCAGATGTGCTTCAAACAAATCGTCCTCAAGCCGCTCGAAATACATCTTGGCAATCGGCTTCTCTGCCGTCAGTCGGACATAGGTCAGGATTGTCAGGCCCATGGACGCCACCAGCGCCACAGAAAGCACAACCACCAAAAGCAGAGAAACCCTTACCAACCGAAACATGCGACCTTCCGAACCAGACCTTCAGGGTGAAGAAGCGTGACAGCACTATAAGACGTTGTAGCGCCGAAAAAAAGGCGGCCCCATTGGAGCCGCCTTTTGTCGTTTCAAACCGGATGGTTTGATCAGTTATCGAGATGCATGACGATTTCTTCGCACATCTTTTTGGCATCGCCGAACAACATCATGGTGTTGTCCTTGAAGAACAGCTCGTTCTGGATGCCGGCGTAACCCGCTGACATGCCGCGTTTGACGAACAGGACCGTTTTGGCCTTTTCGACTTCAAGGATCGGCATGCCGAAGATCGGGCTTGCCGGGTCGGTTTTGGCTGCCGGGTTGGTGATGTCGTTTGCACCAATCACGAAGGCAACGTCAGCCGATCCGAAATCACGGTTGATTTCTTCCATTTCCAGCACGTCGTCATAGGGCACGCTGGCCTCGGCCAGAAGCACGTTCATGTGACCTGGCATACGTCCGGCCACCGGATGGATGGCGTAACGGACTTTGACACCCTCGGCTTTAAGGATATCAGCCATTTCACGCAGCGCATGCTGTGCCTGTGCGACGGCCATGCCATAGCCCGGCACGATGATGACGCTCGATGCATTCTTCATGATGAAGGACGCATCATCGGCCGAGCCGGATTTGACCGACCGATCACCATCGCCGCCAGGTCCGGCGGCTGCTTCGCCCTCTGCGCCAAAGCCACCAAAGATGACATTGAAGATCGAGCGGTTCATGCCCTTGCACATGATGTAGGACAGGATCGCACCCGACGCGCCGACAAGCGCCCCGGTAATGATCAGCGCACTGTTCTGAAGCGTGAAGCCGATGCCGCATGCCGCCCAACCCGAGTACGAGTTCAGCATGGAAACAACGACCGGCATGTCTGCCCCGCCGATCGGAATGATCAGCGTAACACCCAGAATCAGGGCAAGTGCAACAAGGATCCAGAAGGCAGTGTGGCTTTCAGTCACCACCAGAATGACGCCAAAGACAACAATGGCAATCCCAATGGCAAGGTTGAGCATATGCTGCCCCTTGAACCGGACAGGCGTGCCCGAAACAATGCCCTGCAATTTACCAAACGCGATCAGCGAACCGGTAAAGGTGATGGCACCAATCGCAACGCCAAGGCCCATTTCAATCAGGCTGGCCGCACCGATATTTCCCGCCGTTCCAATGCCATAGGCACCCGGCGAATAAAGCGCTGCACCGGCGACAAACACCGCCGCCAGACCGACCAGCGAGTGGAAGGCAGCAACAAGCTGTGGCAGCGCGGTCATCTGGATCTTGAGCGCGATGACCGTACCAATCGCACCACCGATCAGAATACCGACGATGATAGTTGTGTATGACAGCACGGCCGGGCTTGCCAGCGTGGTAAAGATGGCAATTGCCATACCCACCATGCCAAGGATGTTCCCGTTCCGGGCCGATTCAGGTGACGAAAGTCCGCGCAACGAAAGAATGAAGCAGACCGAGGCCACCAGATACAGGAAAGCCGATAGGTTTTCCGACATTGTGTGTTCCCCCTACTTCTTTTTCTTGAACATATGCAGCATGCGCTGGGCGACAATGAAGCCACCGAAAATGTTGACCGAGGCCAACACCACCGCAATGAAGCCCATCATCTTGGAGAAGTTCATCTCCACCGGGCCTGCTGCCAGAAGCGCACCGACGATAATCACCGATGAAATGGCGTTGGTCACAGCCATCAAAGGCGAATGAAGTGCCGGGGTAACTTTCCAGACGACATAATAGCCAACAAAGCAGGCCAGAACGAAGACGGTCAGACCAAGGACTGTCGGGCTAACACCCGATCCCTGTACCGCGACCGCGGCCGTGCCAGCGGCATCAGACGCACCACTTGCCAGACTATCGGCAAGCTCTGCTGCCTTTTCCGCAAGGCCAAGGGCGGCATCGCGGAGTTCATTTGCATCTTGGGCTACGGATTGATCAGCCATTTGCGACCTCCTCCCCGCCGAATTTCGGATGAACGACCTTTCCGTCGTGGGTCAGGCGCGTCTCTTTTATGATCTGGTCTTCGCCATCAAATGCGAGCGCACCTTTGTCCGCATCAACAGAAAGGGTGATGAAGTTCAAAAGGTTCTTGGCATACATCGCCGTGGCATCGGTTGCGACGGAACTGGTGATGTTGGCCGGACCAATCAGTTTCACACCATTATCGGTCATCACCGTTTCACCAAGTTTCACCCCGGCCACGTTGCCACCACGTTCAGCAGCAAGGTCAATGATCACCGATCCCGGCTTCATGCCCGCCACCATATCGGCGGTGACAATTTCCGGTGCCGGACGGCCCGGAATAAGGGCCGTGGTAATGACGATGTCAGTCTTGGTCAGAACCTCTTTAAGCTTTTCAGCCTGCTTTTTCTTGTAGTCGTCCGACATTTCCTTGGCATAGCCACCGGACGTTTCGGCGTCGGACGCCGTGTCGTCTTCGACTTCAATGAAGGTCCCGCCAAGGGATTGAACCTGCTCTTTCACAGCCGGGCGCACATCAAATGCCGAGACAACAGCGCCAAGACGCTTGGCCGTTGCAATTGCCTGCAGGCCAGCAACACCGGCCCCGACCACGACAACACGTGCCGGCGGCAAGGTACCCGCGGCTGTCATCATCATCGGATAGATGCGGCCAAATTCATGGGCGGCATCCAGAACGGCGCGATAGCCCGCCAGGTTGGATTGCGAAGACAGCACATCCATTGACTGAGCGCGTGAAATACGCGGCATCAATTCCATGGAATAACCATCCACACCCGCCTTTGCCATGGCATCGATCAGGTCTTTACGATCATATGGCTCAAGCAGGGCGACAACGGCCGCCCCCTTTTTATAGGCGGTCAATTCGTTGGTTTTGCCATCAATGACAGGTGGGCGCACCTTGAAGATGACATCGGCATCCTTCACGGTGGTTTTCATTGTTTTGGCAATGGTTGCACCGGCATCGACAAAGCGATCATCCGGTATGGCGGCGTCAGTTCCGGCACCAGCCTCAATTGCTACGTCAAACCCCAGAGCCTTAAGTTTCTTGACGGTCTCTGGCGTGACGGCAACGCGCTTTTCCCCGGGCCATATTTCCTTTGGAACGGCCAGTTTCATCGCGTTTGACCTCCTTCCCTAAGTGATTGGTCAGTTTGACAATCCGTGTTCTTTCAAAGCAACCGGTTCCAGAACGTCGTTTTGCGTTCATTTCGGACCGATCACCGGGCAACCCTTGTCCAATTCAAATCATCCGGGCCAACACACCTGACGGCCCGAAAAAGAAAAAGGCGGTTCTTCAGCAATCGCAGAAGAAACCGCCCACTTTCCCACCACGCATTACAAGGCATAAACCTTGCGACATATCAGGTCCCACCCGCCATTGGTGCTCAGGACAAACAATCAATGACGCCCTGCATGTCTGCGTTGAGAGCAAGATGCGATTTCTCGCCGACAACCACAATCCGAAAAAACGACAAAAAAACAGTTTAACTAGATTTTGATTAACTACTAATAAAATCAACAATGAGCGGAAATTCGCACATTTAATTTCCGCTATGGAACAGGTCCTTATCCTGCTCGTCACACGTCAGACAATTGATTTTCCCCAGTTTCCCCTGTTTTTACCCCACGTTGTAAGTGAATATTATCTTACAAACAAACGCCAGAGTCTTCCTTTATCGGTCATCGATCAACCAACACGTAACGCGCCAACCTTAAAAAGGTTCGCAAAATGATTCCCGATTTTTTCAGATTTGTTTCAGGGTAAGCTGACCAAATTCGGTTTTTCAACTCGCAATTCGCATCAAACAGTCAGGCGATTGCACCCCAAAAGATCGAATCGCAGCGATGTTGTGTCAGGCAATTTACGCGTCCGGGCGATCCAGACCGATCTGGTCGAGGGCGGTTTTCTGGCGGGCTTCAAGTTTTGCCACGTCAAAATCACCAACCAGATCGTTAAACAGGCGATACCAGTTCACCTGCGCATCAAGACGCAGGAATACCGCCCCAAGCCCGACCGCCGCACGGTCAACCAGAACAAACTCGCGGGGTGGTTTGACACCGCCGACACGACGCAGTTCCTGATGAACCTTTCCCGCGACCTCTGCACCATAGGCGACCGAATTCGTTTCGCCCATCTTGCGTTCACGATCATCAAGGATCGGGCCGTAAACGAAGCTGGCCCAGATATTGAGCACATCAATCAATTCGCGCGACGGATTTTCAAAGCCCCAGCTTTCATAGGCTGAAACAGCCTTTTCCTCGTCCTCGTCACGCAGCGCCTCATAGAGCGTGATCACTGCCTGAACAAAGTCCGGTTTGAAAATGCGGATACAGCCGAAATCCAGAAGATTGACCGAAAGGTCATCACGCAGTGTGTAATTGCCCAGATGCGGATCGCCATGGATCACGCCATAGCGATAAAACGGCACATACCACGCCCGAAACATATTAAGCGCAACCTGATTGCGCGCATCCTGATCGGGATCGCTTTCAAGGAAATGCTTGAACTTTTGCCCCTTCTGCCAGGTCATGGTCAAAAGTCGGCTGGTGGTCACTTCGTCAACAGGTTCGGGGACATGTACGCAATCGACATCGGCCAGCATATGACCATACAGGCGCATATGTTTGGCTTCACGCTGATAGTCGAGTTCTTCGCGCAGGCGGGCCGTCAGTTCTTCCTGAATGTTTTGGGCATCAATCGCGCTGTCATAGCGCTTGTAGATCGCAAAGGCCGCACGCAGCTGCTTAAGGTCCGCCTCGACGGTTGCCGACATGTCCGGGTATTGCAGCTTGCAGGCAACATCGCGCCCGTCGGGCAAGGTCGCCTTGTGGACCTGCCCAAGTGACGCTGCTGCCACGGCATCGTGGCTGAAATCGGTGAATTTCGATTGCCACCCGGCCCCCAGCTCGCTGCGCATGCGGCGTTTGACAAACAACCAGCCCATGCTGGGTGCATCGGCCTGAAGCTCTGCCAGGGCCTGGGTATATTCCTTGGGCAGAGCATCGGGGATGGTCGACAGGATCTGGGCGACCTTCATCAGCGGCCCCTTGAGCCCACCAAGAGCCGAGGTCAGTTCGGCGGCGTATTTGGCGTGATCAATCTCGCCGCCGAACATTTTTCCCGTGGCAAGGCGCGCGGCCAGTTTACTGGCCGAAGCACCCACCCGTGCATAACGACGAACCCGCCCGCCAAACCTGTTTTCCTCGTTCGCGGCGGTATAATCATCGTCGTTATCACTCATCTCAGGAAAGCTCCTCCAGCTCATCGATCATACGCTTGATCATATTAAGGCCCCGCTGCCAGAAGGCCGGGTCCGATGCATCAAGTCCGAACGGTGCCAGAAGTTCCTGATGCCGCTTGGTGCCTCCGGCTTTAAGCATATCAAGATACTTCTGCTGGAAGCCGTCTTCGGCACCCTGATAAACATCGTAAAGCGAGTTCACCAGGCAATCGCCAAAGGCATAGGCATAAACATAGAACGGCGAATGGATGAAGTGCGGAATATAAGACCAGTAGTACTTGTATTCGTCTTCATAGCGGATGGCGTCGCCCAGACTTTCATGCTGTACGGCGATCCAGATCTCGCAGATCTCATCGACGGTCAATTCACCTTCGCGGCGCTTTTCATGCACGCGTTTTTCAAATTCAAAGAACGCGATCTGACGCACGACGGTGTTGAGCATGTCCTCAACCTTGCCCGCCAGCATGATGCGCTTCATCTTCGGATCGCTCTCCGCGCGCAACATTGACTGGAAGGTCAGCATTTCACCAAATACCGACGCAGTTTCCGCCAGAGTCAGCGGCGTATCAGACAGGAAATAGCCCTGCTCTGCTGCCAGAACCTGATGTACGCCGTGGCCCAACTCATGGGCCAGCGTCATCACATCACGGGTTTTGCCGTGGTAATTCAGCAAAAGGTAAGGATGCGCAGACGGCACGGTCGGGTGCGCAAAGGCACCCGATGACTTGCCCGCACGGGGCGGCACATCAATCCACGGGTTATCAAAGAATTTCTGACCGACTTCTGCCAGTTCCGGGGAAAACTCGCCATATGCCTTCAACACCGTCGACCGCGCGGTGTCCCAGTCAATCTGACGATCATCATCATCGGGCAGCGGTGCGTTGCGATCCCAGTAATCAAGCTGATCAACACCAAACCATTTCGCTTTCAGGCGATAATACCGGTGCGACAGATCGGCATGGCTGTTTTTCACGGCCGTATTAAGCGCATCAACAACTTCATCCTCGACCTGGTTCGACAGGTTGCGTGATGAAACCGGGGTTGCAAAGTTGCGCAGGCGATCATCAATTTCCTTGTCCTTGGCAAGGGTATTGGTGATGTGCGCCAGAAGCTTGATGTTCTTGCCCAGAACGTCACCGATTGATTTCGCGGCTTTCTTGCGATCGTCGACCTTGCTTGATGACAGCATGTTCGCAGCGTCCGACATGGTCAGCTCTTCGCCATCAATCGGGAAGCGCAATTCTGCCATGGTCTGGTCAAACAGGCGCACCCACGCGGCCGATCCGGCGACGCGGCGCTCATGCAGGACCTGCTCGACCTCATCGGACAGCTGGTGCGGGCGGAAAGCACGGTTTTCATCAAGCCACGGGCGATAGCGGCGAAGGGCTTCGCTTTGTTCGTATTTCGCATCCAGCGATGCGTCTTCGATCCGGTTGATTTCAAGACCAAAGAACAGCGACAGGCTGGAAATGCCGGTCATTTCTTCCTGAACGAACTGATAGAACTGACCAATGGCCGCGTCCGAGCTATCACCGGCATATTTCAACTGGGCAAACGAGCCAATCTTGCCACAGATTTCGCTGATGGCTTCATATTCGGCTATGGCCGCTGCCAGTTCATCACCGGACAGATCATTGAGCTTGCCCTGATAGGTCTGCTGAAACGCCTGAGAGCGGCTTTTGGCATCATCAAGATCGCGCCGGATATTCGGGTCTTTCAGATCGTTATAGAGATCGGTCAGATCCCAGGTCGGCAAATTCTTGTTGATCGCGTTCATTTGTCCTCCAGACAGTCTCTTTGGTCTCTTTTCGGTCGCGGGCCGCCGATCCGCAAAGCACGGGGCAATCCCGTTTGCATTCAAAGATCCGAACCCGATATATAGCCTGTCAAAGCCATATCACCAGACCCGTTGACAGATACGGTTTCAAATTGCTGGTCCGATCATATCGTTCCTTGTGTCACGGACAACAGCAAAGCCGCGTTGAGCACCAAATAGAACGGTATTTCACACGACTGTGACCCGGAACACTGCCCACAATCGCGCGTTGCTGTGACATCGGTGACAAATCGGTCTTTAAAATGTCATTTTCAGGCTGCGCAATTACGCAATCCCTGATAACAAATTCATCTTGGAACGTTCGTTTATTCCGATCTGCCCGGCACTTATACGGGTATAAAGACCGAGGACAACGTCCCAACCAGGGCAGCGCCAAGATTGCCCGTTCCCGGGAACAGACAGTGAGGCAAGGAAACGTCATGACGAGTTTGCAGGATTATGCCGATTGGCAAAACTTGCCGACCATGTTTTTCGACAAGGCAAAGAAACATGGCGACGCGCCGTTTCTTTGGACGAAAGACCCCGAAAGCAAAAAGTTTGAACCCACCAGTTGGCAAGAAGCCGCCGATCAGGTGAGCGCGCTTGCCCGTTCCCTTTATGAAATTGGCGTTCGGCCCGGTGATCGGGTTCTGCTGGTTTCGGAAAACCGGACTGAATGGGGCATCGCCGATCTTGCCATCATGTGCGCTGGCGCCATGACCGTTCCTGCCTACACCACCAATACCGAGCGCGATCATCTTCACGCGATCGAAGACAGTGGTGCAGCGATTGCCATCATCTCGACCAAAAAACTTGCCCAGCCCTTCCTGCACGCCGCCCTTGATAGCGGACGCTGCCGCCATGCGATCATGATGGAAGAATGGGGACAAAGCTTTGTTGGCGATATCACCATTTCCCGCTGGGACGAACTGATTGCCAAGGGGCGCGGCCTGACCCATGACGTTGATGACTGGATTTCCAAGATCAAGCGCGATGACCTTGCCTGCCTGATTTATACCTCGGGCACGGGTGGCTCGCCAAAGGGTGTGATGCTAAGTCACGGGGCGATCCTGTCGAACTGCATGGGCGCGTTTGACATCATCGAGACCCTTGGCATCGACAAGGAAATCTTCCTGTCCTTCCTGCCGCTGTCGCATTCCTACGAGCACACCGCCGGCCTGTATTTCCCGATCAGTATTGATGCCCAGATCTATTACGCCGAGGGGCTTGATAAACTGGCCGCCAATCTTGCCGAAGTCCGTCCGACCATCATGACGGCTGTGCCGCGTCTGTATGAAATGCTTTATCAACGCATGAGCCGCATGGTCGAAAAGGAAGGCGGCATCAAGCAAAAGCTGTTTGACCTGACCTTGCGCCTTGGCCGCAAGAATTACGAAGGTGAACGACTGAACCTGCTTGAAAGGCTTCAGAACCTTGCCTGTGAACTGCTGCTTCGTCGCAAACTGCGTCAACGCTTTGGTGGACGGATCAAGGCCATGGTATCGGGCGGCGGCCCCCTGAACTATGAACTGGGTGTTCTGTTTGTGTCATGCGGCATTCGCATTCTGCAGGGCTATGGCCAGACGGAGTTCGCCCCGGTGGTGTCATGCAACCGTGCTGAAAACAACAAACTGCGCACCGTCGGCCCGCCAATGGTGGGTGCCGAGGTCAAGATTGCCGATGATGGCGAAATCCTGCTGCGCGGCGAAAGCATGATGAAGGGCTACTGGAACCTGCCAGAGGTTACTGCATCGACCATTATTGATGGCTGGCTGCATACCGGTGACATCGGCAAGTTCGATGAACAGGGCAGCCTGATGATCACGGACCGCAAGAAGGACATCATCGTCAATTCCGGCGGCGACAACATCTCGCCCCAGCGGATCGAGGGACTGATGACCCTTGAGACCGAGATTTCCCAAGCCATGGTCTATGGCGATGACAAACCCTATCTGGTGGCCGTACTGTGGCCCGACGAAGACTTCATGCGCGAATTTGCCCGCGACAACGACCTATCCAATGATATTGAGGCCCTTGGCAAAAACGAGGACTTCCGCAAAATCATCCGCGCAGCCATTGACCGGGTAAACAAACGCCTGTCGACGATTGAAAAAGTGCGCAGCTTCATGTTTGCCGAAGCGCCCTTTACCATCGACAACGAAATGCTGACCCCGTCGATGAAAATCCGCCGCCATAAAATCCGCGAAGCCTATGCCAAGCAGCTTGATGGCCTTTATCAGCGCAAGCGCGGCGGTCAATAGAAGCCACAACGACTGACCCTGAAAACGATGACCCGCCCCAAAGAAATCAAACAAACACTTACCCTGGTCCGGGGCCTTCCCGGATCAGGTAAATCGACCCTTGCCAAAAACCTGTGTCAGGCGACGGGCGCTGTTCATCTGGAAGCCGACATGTTCATGGTCGACCATGAAGGGTTCTACGAGTTTGATGGCACCCGCCTGTCACAAACCCACGCAAGGTGCGAGGCGGAGTGCCACAACTCCTTGTCCGAAGGATACGACGTTGTTGTCTCCAACACCTTTACGCGTTTCTGGGAAATGAAGGCCTATATCGACATGGCCGACAAGCACGACATTCTGTTGCAAATCGTCGAATGCCATGGCCGTTTCGGCAGCATCCATATGGTGCCCGACGAAACCCTTGCCGACATGCGTGACCGCTGGGAACCCCTGCCCGAGAAATACCGCTAAGGGGCTCGCCGCTCAGTTCACGCTCGAAAAGACTTTTTCAAGGATATCCGTCGTCCACCGGGTCGGATCGCTGCGAATATCTGCTTCCTGAAGGGCGATGTAGTGGAACAAGCCTTCCATCGCCTTGTCGGTGGCGTGATCGGTCAATGATGCCTTGAGGTCGGGCACAAACGGCAGTTGGTCATATTGCCCCAGCATCTGATCATACAGCGACAAGGCACCGGTATCGGACAGCGCGTCCGTAATCACCGGGCGCAAGCGGCCCTCGATATCATTGCCTGAAACGCGGCGCAGGTACTGTGTCGCGGCGTCATCCGGCCCCTGCAAGATCCCCTTGGCATCGGCCACGGTCATTTGGCGGACCGCATTGACCAGAATATCACCGGCATCCTGCATGGTCTGCTCGGCGGCCCGGTTCATCCGCAACTCGATTTCATCGGCATAGCTGCCAAAACCCGCCGCAGTCATCAATTTCTGGGCGGTTTGAACTTCGTCTGGTAACGGAATATGCGCCACCGGATCGGCGTTAAAGCCATCAACGGCACCAAGCTGATCGGTGACCAGTTCCACCCCGATATCAAGCGCCTGCTTGAGCCCCTTCTCGACCGTGTCTGATGATAAGGCTGAAGCCCCCAATCCACTGCCGCCAGACGCACTTCCCGAACCCGATGAATTCATCACATCGCCAAGGGCGTCCTTGGCTTTATCAAAGAAGGACTGGGCGTGAACGGGCGCAACGAGGTTACCCAGAACAAGCGCA
>NZ_DBGS01000083.1:12314-19722 GCF_002295455.1 Thalassospira sp. UBA848
TGAAGACGATTTGAAGCCAGTATCATGAAAAACAATCATGGCCCGAAAAAGACAAAACCCCGGTTAACCAACCGGGGTTTTGCATGTGATGTATCAGGCTGTGTTATTCAACAACCTCGACCTTTTTGCCATTGAGCAAAAGGTCACTGGCCTCAGTCGAGACCGGAACAGTGTCACCATCCTTGATCCCGCCTTCGAGGATCTGCATCGCCAGCGGGTTCTGCAGATAACGCTGGATAACGCGTTTGAGCGGACGGGCCCCATAAACCGGGTCATAGCCTTTTTCGGCCAACCAGTCCTTGGCGGCATCATCAAGCTTGAGATCAATCTTGCGATCAAACAGAAGCTTCTCAAGACGGCCAAGCTGGATATCAACGATCTTGCCCATCTGATCACGATGCAAACGATGGAACAGGATGGTTTCATCCAGACGGTTGAGGAATTCCGGACGGAACGATGCCCGAACGATTTCCATGACCTGTGCGCGTACTTCGCCGCTATCATGCCCCGGTTCCTGATTGGCAAGGATTTCCCCGCCCAGGTTCGAGGTCAGAATGATCAGCGTATTGCGGAAATCGACAACACGGCCCTGGCCATCGGTCAGACGCCCTTCATCAAGAACCTGCAGCAGGACGTTGAACACATCGGGATGTGCCTTTTCGACCTCGTCAAACAGGACAACCTGATACGGACGGCGACGAACCGCCTCGGTCAGGGACCCGCCTTCCTCATAGCCGACATACCCCGGAGGCGCACCGATCAGGCGGGCCACCGCATGCTTTTCCATGAATTCGGACATATCAATCCGGACCATGGCCTGTTCATCATCAAACAGGAACTGGGCAAGGGCTTTGGTCAGCTCGGTTTTACCGACACCGGTAGGCCCAAGGAACAGGAACGAACCAATCGGTCGGTTTGGATCCTGCAAGCCTGCACGGGCACGGCGCACCGCGTTAGAGATCGATCGAACCGCATCATCCTGGCCGACAACCCGTTTGCGCAGCGTGTCTTCCATTTCCAGAAGCTTTTCACGCTCGCCTTCAAGCATCTTGTCGACCGGAATACCCGTCCAGCGCGACACCACGGACGCGATGTGTTTTTCGGTAACCGCTTCTTCCTTGATGCCGCGTGACGGATCATTTTCCGCCTTTTCAAGCAGTGCCTGAAGGGCCGGAATTTCTTCGTATTGAAGCTGTCCGGCACGGTCAAGCTTGCCATCACGCATCGCACGTTCAAGTTCACCGCGCGCCTGATCAAGTTGCTCCTTGATGTGGGTTGATGCTGCAAGTTCCTTCTTCTGGGCTTCCCATTTCGCGGTCAGCTCAGCAGATTTTCCTTCCAGCTCGGCTAGTTCCTTGTCCAGACGGCCAAGTCGATCCTTGGACGCGCTATCCTGCTCTTTCTTAAGCGCTTCGCGCTCGATCTTGAGCTGAATGATCCGGCGGTCCAGTTCGTCGATTTCTTCCGGCTTGGAGTCAAGCTCCATGCGCAAGCGCGAGGATGACTCATCCATCAAGTCAATCGCCTTGTCGGGCAGGAACCGATCCGTGATGTAGCGGTTCGAAAGTGTGGCTGCAGCCACCAGCGCGGCATCGGCAATACGGACCCCGTGATGAAGTTCGTATTTGTCCTTGATCCCGCGCAGGATCGAAACCGTGTCAGCCACCGACGGTTCGCTGACGAACACCGGCTGGAAACGACGGGCAAGTGCTGCGTCCTTTTCGATATGCTGACGGTATTCATCAAGGGTTGTCGCACCAACGCAGTGCAGCTCGCCACGGGCCAAAGCCGGTTTCAAAAGGTTCGATGCATCCATCGATCCTTCGGCCTTGCCAGCACCGACAAGGGTGTGCAATTCGTCGATGAACAGCACGACCTGACCGGCTTCTGATTCAATCTCGCTCAGAACCGCTTTCAGGCGTTCTTCAAATTCACCACGGAATTTCGCACCGGCAATCAACGCACCAAGGTCAAGCGACAGCAGTTTCTTGTCCTTAAGCGTTTCGGGCACATCACCCTTGACGATACGCAGTGCCAGACCTTCGGCAATTGCGGTTTTACCGACGCCGGGCTCACCAATCAGAACCGGGTTGTTCTTGGTCCGACGTGACAGTACCTGCACCGCACGACGGATTTCCTCGTCACGGCCAATCACCGGGTCAAGTTTGCCTTCACGCGCCGCCTCGGTCAGGTCACGGGCATATTTTTTCAGCGCATCGTACTGGTTTTCGGCACCCGCACTATCGGCGGTCCGGCCCTTGCGGATGTCATTGATCGCACCGTTCAGCTCCTGTGCGGTAACACCCGCATCAGCAAGCACCTTGCCTGCGGTTGATTTTGGATCAAGCGCAATGGTCAGAAGCAACCGTTCCGCCGTGACAAAGCTGTCACCGGCTTTCTTGGCGATTTCCTGTGCCTGATCAATCAGGCGGGCAAATTCGGATGAAAGATAAATTTGGCCATTGCCGCCGGAAACCTTTGGCAATTTTGCCAGTTCCTGCGCGCAACGTTCCTGGGCAAGCTTTGGCTTACCGCCGGATGCCTTGATCAGATTGGCTGCCAGACCTTCTTCGTCGTCAAGCAGCACCTTAAGCAGATGGATCGGGACAAACTGCTGATGGTTTTCACGCAACGCAAGCGATTGCGCTGACTGCAGAAAGCCTTTTGACCGATCTGTGAAGTTTTCAAATTCCATTCCTGTCACTCCTTGAGCCAACAGTATTTAGACAATGTGGACCTTCTTTGAAGCGTCCACGGCATTGGTGTCATTACCGAATTCTCAAATTATAGATTATTTCGACAGCGACAACATTGATATGTCTCAGTCTAGCGCGTTTGCAACCATATACCCCTACAAAAGTTGCAAGAATTAATTGTGCACTGCAACACAACTTTCTGGCATTATTCCAGATATCATCAGAGATCGCTGAGTAAAACGCGTTGTCGTATGCACCACCGAGCTACGCATCAAGGGTTGCCCTTGGCAAAACAACGTTCTAACGTCGCCCAAACAGACAAAATAGACATGCCATTCGTCCCGTTTTTCGGCATGCCAAAGCGCCATACAGGAACACAGATCATGACGATCGAGCTCAAAGCCATCAAAAGATACCCGGTCAAGGGAATGCGCGGTGTTGACCTTAAAGAGGCAAAAATAAGCGCACACCGCATGATTACCGATGATCGTCGTTTTGTGATCGCCACCCAATCATCTGTTGGCCAGGAAGGCGTTCATGAATGGGCCCGCAAAAGCAATTTCCTGCAATTGGTCAACACGCCCAAACTGGCTGAAATCGGCACCGATTATGACGACGCCACCTGCACGCTGACCATTCTTCGAAATGGTCGGGCGATTTGCAAGGGCAAGCTTGATGAAGCCATGGGGCGCACTGTGATCGAGGATTTCCTCAAGGCGTTTCTGAAAAACGAGATCGCCGGCACACCAAGAATCTATTCAGTCCCCGACACCAATTTCGGCGACATGAAAGAACCATACATATCGCTTCTCAACCTCGCATCAATTCGCGATTTTGGCAGCCGGATTGTCCAAAGTGAAATCGATCCGATGCGCTTTCGCGGCAACCTTCTGATTGACGGGCTCGAACCGTGGAAAGAGCTTGAATGGAACGAAGACAAGATCATCAAGATCAATGATGTGTCGTTCCGTGTTGTTCATCCGATCACCCGCTGCAAGGCAACCAGCGTCAACCCGGATACTGCCATTGCCGATATCAACGTGCCGCTCATGCTGCGCAAGGGCGTGAACCACCTTTACATGGGGGTTTACATCGAAGCGATTGAAGATGGCACCATCACCCCGGGTGACGAAATCTCAATCGCATAAAGATAACTAGTCGTTGCTGGAATTGAATGTCGGGGCATGGACAGCTATGCCCTTGAACATTTCGTCATGATACCAGTCAATGCGATAGGCGCGAATGGGTGGGCATCCCTTGCGAAACAGGATCTGTTCTTCCTTGGGGAAGCGGGCCACTTCGGCGGATCGCAAGATTGGCTGGTTATCCTGCGAGCGCAGATGCACCGGTCGGCTGGTATCCTTGCCGCCGCCGGTGTCCTCGAATCTCGACATCGCCGTCAGACCAGAAACCCAGTCAAGGTTGAACGCGCCTTCCTGACTTAGAACAGAAATGGCATCAACGCGCCCAACCACGTTTTCCCAGTTCAGACAGACATCCATCAAGCCACTCACGCCCGAAAAACCGGGCCAGACGATCATGCCATCGCCATAACCACCGCCCAAAAGGCGTTCAAACAACGGCATACGGCCAACACGTTCGATCCCGTCAAGCAAAACAAGAAACTCCGGGTCACCGGACTTCCATCCCCGCTGATTGATCAGGTTCATGATCCCCGACAGCATCACACGGCTAAACGATGGCTGAACTTGCGGATTTTCACCGCCAAGCTGGCCAATAACAAAGATCGAAACCGGGCCGCTTGTGATGTCTTCAAGCGTGAAGCTGCTTTTACTCACCAGACGCGCGATCTGTGGGTTGTCAAACTCCTCGGTTGCCGCCCGACAAGCCTCGATTATCTTCATGCGCTGATCTTCGGTCATATCAAGAATGTTCAGCGCGACCTCGGATATACGGCCGTCTGCGGACTCAATGCTCATCAATTCTTCAAGAATTTTATAGAACCGGTGCGATGGCATGATCAGGTTACGACGCACCTCGCCAAGGTTGCGGTCTTCCTTGGGACTTCTCTGGATTGTGAAAACAATAAAGCCCTGAAGCAGGGTTCGGGCGATCCGAACTTCCTGTTCATCCAGTTCCTGCACAAATACAGGCGCCAGCAGCGTGTCGGCAATGAAACCCGTATCGGAAATCAAGCCTTCGCCTTGTTGGCGAATGAAATCGAACGGATTGAATTGCTCTGTTTCCGCGCCGGATTGCTTGTGCGGGTCAATGACAATCAGCCGTTGCCCCATCTTGCTTCTGCGATCATGGATCGCGCGGAAAATGCTGCCGTGGCGTTCATAAACAAACAGATTTCCGGGATGCAAAAGCGCGTTTGGTTCCGCGGATGCACGATAATATTCCTCGGGCTTGGTGGCAAAGGTCAGAACGCGCTTCAGGCCACTCGCCCCAAGTAAACGCTTGTTCTCACCCCAGCGACCAAGAACCAAATCCGGACTGTTTTCAAGAAGCTTGCGACCATTGAGGTCTTCGACACTTGCCCACTGCCCCTCGGCCTTCATTTTAGCGGCCTCGGCCGCATTGGCAGGTTTCTTTGATTTCCTCGACGCGGGCGATTTCATGCGATTGAGGACAATGACAACCAGCGGCAGGAACATGGGAATGATGAAACATACAGCACCGAGGAGTGCCAGTTCATAATCACCGTTAAACAGGCCAAGGGCGACAACCATCGCACCAAGAGCCCACAACAAAACCATGACGACCCGAAATAAGCCAGCCCCCATCAATCACTCCCCGAAAATGCGCCGATACCGTGAAAGAATGCCGGCTGCAAGTTGCCGATCTTGGTTTCACGGTTTTAATTGTATTTTGTCCCCGATCCCGCACCAACAATAATCGAAGGTTGTGCGGGGTATTCAATTATATGCTTATACAGTTTCACATCTCTTAAAGCACTGCATCTTTGGGGGAACAACCAGCTATATTCTTCTGAACCAAAACGACAACACCCCTGCAAGCGGCCTGCTTGCAGGGGTGTTTGTCATGTTGAAGTTCGTTTCTGATCAGGCCGAAACCGGTTCGGATCCCTCGTCAGAAGTAGCACCTTCTTCATCGTCACGGCCAGAAGCCCGGCTGCGACCACGGCGTGCGGTCGGATGACGACCACGGGTACGCGCAGAACTGCTTGCGGCGCGACGCGGTTTCTTTTCGCCTTCGTCGCCTGATTCAGCACCGTCTGTGTTGGCAGCTGCGTCATCACCAGATGATTCTGCCGGTGCGCTTTCCTCAGCGGTCGCCTCGTCGGACTTCCGCGGACGTCCACGACCTGTGCTACGTGCATCCGAACGTCGCGCGCGCGGGGCGCGCTTGGGCTTGCCACCATCATCTTCCGACGCTTCAGCAGCATTCTTGTCTGCTTCTACAGGGGTGTTGTTGTCGTCACCATTGTTCGACGCATTTTCTGCGTTTTCACTGGTGTCGCCCTGCTGTTCGTCGTTCTGGTTTGACTGGCCGTCGTTGCGGTCGTCACGGCCACGATTGTTGCGCTGCCGATTGTTTTCACCACGTTCTTCACGGCGCTGATTTTCCCATTCCTGGGCGGCCTGAAGGATACGGTGGTAGTGTTCAGCATGCTGGTAGTAGTTTTCAGCTAGAACAGGATCGTCAGTCGCGTCCTTTGCTAGTGAAACATACTTTTCGTAAACCTGCTGGGCATTGCCGCGTACGCGACCGTCCGGCCCATTGCTGTCAAAATTCTGAAATTTTGGATTTACTGGACGTTTATTCGACTGTTGCCGTCCGCGCGGACGTTTATTGTTATTTCTCATATCAACATGACTTTGGTGTTGAAGGACAATCCGGCGGCATCATCGGCCCCGGAACCACTCCGTCTGAAAAACATATTTCCCGCTAAACAGCGCCGATCACGGCATTCGTACAAACCTGCCGGGAACCTTGAAAGGAACGGAGATTCTAGACTGTTTACAGGGGAACACGGCGCTTTCATAAGCGCGTCGGGCACCCGGCCCGTTCAAATCAACCTATATGGCTTGGCGGCTTATTCCAACTGTTTTTTTCACTCGCAGATGCTTTTTTTACATCACAGGTGCGGATTTATCAGATTATGCAACGTCCGACCGAACAACGGGTTTTCTTTGCCGCAACGCAACGTACAATACCGCCAAGATCTTCACGGTATTCCACCCCGACAAAGCCGGCTTCGATCAACAATTGCCCGACATCCTTTTCCTGACCGCGACCGATTTCAAAAATGACGAAGCCGCCCGGTTTTGCCAGATCAAATGCAACTTGCGACAGCGCACGATAAGCTGCCAATCCATCGCCCTCGTCCGTCAGGGCAAGACGGGGATCAAATTTCTGCACTTCTTGCGAAAGTGTCGTCATTTCATCGGCAGTAATATAGGGCGGGTTTGACATGACAAGATCAAACCCCTCTGCGCGATCCTTGGCGTCAAGCGCGCTATCCCAGTCCGAGACACGAAACTCGACTTGGTCATCAAGATCGAGAAGCCGCGCATTTTCCCGCGCACAGGTCACCGCCCCCTCGCTCAGATCAAGACCAATCCCCGTTGCTCCGGGCAAGTCACCAACCGTCGATAATAACAGGCACCCCGTGCCCGTCCCAAAATCAACAATCCGTGGCGCGTCGGCATCTTCCAGAAAATCGATCGCCCATTCGACAAGTGTTTCACTGTCGGGTCGCGGCTCAAGCGTTTCGGGTGACA
>NZ_DBGS01000138.1:0-18184 GCF_002295455.1 Thalassospira sp. UBA848
TAGGTGTTGGTCATGCGCGGCATCGGCGCGTGGGCATATGACTGGCGACGTCCGTTACCGGTGGATTTGACCCCGGTGAGGCGTGCGTTGAGGCGATCCTGCATAAATCCTTTCAGGATACCGTCTTCGATCAGGACGGTTTGCTGGGTCGGGGTGCCTTCATCATCAATAGAAAGCGATCCGCGGCGATCATGGATGGTGCCATCATCAACAACCGTCACACCCGGCGATGCGATCCGCTGTCCCAAAAGCCCGGCAAAGGCCGAGGTGCCCTTGCGGTTAAAATCACCCTCAAGGCCGTGACCGATGGCTTCATGCAGCAAAATGCCCGGCCAACCCGGGCCAAGCACCACGGTCATTTCGCCTGCTGGCGCGGCCACTGAGTCAAGGTTCACAACCGCCTGACGGAGCGATTCATCAACCGCCTTCTTCCAGGTTTTTTCATCAAAGAACCCGTCATAGCCGATGCGTCCGCCTTCGCCATGTGATCCGGTTTCCATGCGATCGCCCTGTTTGACAACAACCGAAACATTGAAACGCACCAGCGGTCGGATATCGCCAATGCGCTGACCACCTGAACGCCAGATCTGGACAGCCTGCCAGTTGCCTGAAATTGATGCCGAAACCTGTACAACGCGCGGATCGCGCGACCGGGCATAGGCATCAATCTGTGCAAGCAGATCAACCTTGGCTTCAAATGTGGCCTCGCCCAGCGGGTTCACATCAGAGTAAAGCGATATATTCGTACCAATGGATCCCAGATCAACCTTGCCGGAACGGCCAGATCCAACAGCCTTGACGGTTTCGGCCGCACGGCCGACTGCGTCATTGGAAAGCTCGTTGGAGTGCGAAAAGGCTGTGGCTTCATCGGCAACAGCACGCAGGCCAAATCCTTGTGCAGTGTCAAAGTTTGCACTGCGCAGGCGGCCATCATCCCAGACAAGGCTTTCGGATTGACGATATTCAAGGAAAAGTTCACCGTCTTCAGCAGTGCCCAGCGCATCATTGACCTGTGTTTCAAGCCGGTCGCGATCAAGATCACCCTTGGCGAAAAACAGATTGTCGGTGGTGCGAAGATCGGTCATGGAGCCTCCTTGGAGCCGGGATTGTTCGGCCAGAGAAAATGATTTTCCCCAAAAGATAAAAGGACCTGTGACGGTATTTTCCCTTACGTTTTAGGGGCTTTCTGTCACATTGAACTTTCGTCTATACAGGTACTGTCAGGGATCAGTCAAAACCGTCCCCGAACGCTTTATATAGACCGCAATGGCCAATTATGAAAGCCCGTGGCAATGTTTGTTGAACATCCCCAGCGTGTCGCCCTTCATAACGAAATTCATGCCCGCCCGTTTGGCGGTGTTTCCAGCCCAACGAGATGTTCCTGTATTGCCTTTCACGCTGGCGAGGAGCTTGATGATAACGTTCGCGAACATTTCATCGCCTTTTGCGAGCGGTTCAGTCTGACACCACCGGCACCGGATCAGAAATATTTTGAAGCGACCTGTGACGGGTTTTCCGTGATCTGGGAACGCCATGCGGAATTCACCGTATATGTGTTCAAGCGCATGGAGCCGTTTGATAACCCGTTCGATGATCCGGTGATCAACCTTGTTCCACAGGACTGGCTTTCGGAAACGCCGGGGCAATTGATGGTCGGGCTGCATATCGTGGTCGAGAAAACCGATCGAACCGAAGACGAAATTTCCCGTTTGTTTGATCACAATGGCCTGACCGGCAGTCGGGTTCTTGGCGGGACAGCGCAAGTCTGGACCGACTTTCGCCTGCATGGGGACGGCTTTGGCCGCATGCTGGTCAAGGATCAAGGGATGGAACAGCTTCAGGCGGGCCGTCTTGTGCAGCGTCTAAAGGAAATCGAAGTTTATCGCATGATGGCGCTTTTGGCTTTTCCCATGGCCCATTGCGCAACCCCGAAGGTTTCCGAGATTGATACACGTCTGTCGGAAATTACAGCCGAGATGGCCAGCAAGACGCAGGCGGATGACGAAGAAACGCTCTCAAAATTGACCGACCTGGCCGCCCAGACCGAGGAAATGGCAGCGTCCCTTAATTACCGCTTTAGTGCTGCGCGGGCCTATTACCGCATCGTGCAGGCCCGCCTGATCGAGCTTCGTGAAGAACGCATCGAAGGGGTTCAGACGATTACCGAGTTTATGGAACGTCGTTTGGCGCCGGCCATGCGGACATGTCAGAACATCGGGGATCGGTTGGAAGTGCTGTCAAAACGCGTCGCACGCGCCAACAACCTGTTGCGCACCCGCGTCGATATCCTGCTTGAGGCGCAAAACCGCGACCTTCTGGCCAGCATGGATCGCCGTGTGAAATTACAGCTTCGCCTGCAACAAACGGTCGAAGGCCTGTCTGTTGCGGCGATTACCTATTATGCGGTCGGGCTTCTGGGATATTTGTTTAAGGCGATCAAGGACACAGGCGCGCCAATCAATGACCGCGTTGCGACGGGGATTGCCGTTCCGCTTGTGCTTGGCGCCATCTGGTTTTCGATGCATCGTATCCGCAAGGCGCTGCACCGGGCGGACGACTAGTGTCGCAGCTTGTAGGCCGCATAGGTTGCTGTGCCGACCAGAACAACTGCACCGGCCTGATGGGCAACACCCAGCGGTAACCACACGACGCTCAGAAGGGTTGTGATGCCAAGCGTGACCTGTAGGCAGGCTGCAAGCAGAACCAGATGGGTGGCAAAGCGTTGATTGGGGGTAAGGTCCCATTTGCCAGCACGCCACCAGAACACCAGCACCATCACGAATGTCAGTTTCGCCAGCCAGCGATGGTCCCACTGCACGGTCATGTGGTCCTCAAACGGTGCCAGCCAGACCGGGTCAAAGACATAAAGGCCTTCCGGGATCAACTGTCCGTCCATCAGCGGGAAGGTGTTGTAAATGTGCCCGGCATTCAGCCCGGCGACAAAGCCACCCGATAGTGCGGTAAACACAATAAGCCACAGCAACTGCCAGGCGCGTTTTGACGAAATCGTTGATGTGGTGCGCGGGCCAAGCTGCTGCAGGGCGACCCACAGAAGGGCGATGAAAATCAACAGCGCCAGTCCGAAATGCGCGGTCAGGCGATACTGGCTGACGTCTGGTCGATCAACCAGGCCGCTCATGACCATGTACCAGCCCATCAGACCCTGCAGACCGCCAAGGATGAAAAGCCCCCAGAGCTTCCACTTGGTTGCGCGATCAATCGATTTCTTGGCCAGGAACCAGACGAACGGGATGAAGAACACAATCCCGATCAAGCGTCCCCACAGGCGATGGATGAATTCGAGCCAGAAGATCGATTTGAAATCCTCGACCGACATCCAGGCGTTGATTTTCTGGAACTCGGGATACTGGCTGTATTTTTCATAGAGCGTCTGCCAGTCGGCTTCATTCATCGGCGGGATGATGCCGGTGAAGGGGCGCCATTCCACAATCGAAAGCCCTGATTCAGTCAGGCGCGTCAAGCCGCCGATCACCACCATGATGAACACCATCGCCGCGCAGGAAAACAGCCAGATGGCGACGTTTTTGTTGGCTTGTGGTTGCGCAAGGCTGACTTCGGACAGGGCAGGGGAGGCACTGCTGGACATCTGGACGCTCTCTTGACGGTATCTTCTGGCGGACGGGTTTTGAAATTTGGCCCAATATAGGGCGGTTTTGCAAGAATTGCAGGAAAAGCTTTACGGAAACATCGGGGCCGGTGGATCAGTCAGCTTGCAACTATTAAATACCAATATTTAGTGTTGTTTATATATAAAACACATAAAAAATGTATTGAATAATTCGCTATCCACACTCATAGTCATGGGCAATAGAGAGAAACCCGCATTAGAGGATCGACGATGTTTCCCATCAATCTGGACCTGACGCGACTTTCGGTCGCTTTGGTCGGCAACGGTCAGGCCACCCTGAACCGGTTGCGCCAGTTTGACGGTGATGGGGCAAAATACGTCACCGTCTATTCCGAAGACCCGATACCCGAACTGGCCGAACAGGCCGGTGACCGGTTGCAGCGTTATTTGCCAAACTCGGCGGATGTCAACGCGGCCTCCATCATGTTTATCATCGACCTTGATCTTAAAAAGGCTGCCGAGCTGGCCTCCATTGCAAAGGCTGTCGGTACGATTGCCAATGTCGAGGACGTCAAACATTATTGTGATTTTTCGTCGCCCGCGCGCATTCAGCGCGGTGATCTGATGATCACGGTTTCGACAAACGGGCACAGCCCGCGGCTTGCCGGCCGTATCCGCCGCGCGCTTGAAAAATGGCTGGTGCCAAGTTGGGAGCAGCGCCTGCGCGAACTGTCCAAACAGCGTGAAAAATGGAAGGCCGACGGTGCTGATATGCAGACTCTTCTGCGCAAGACCGACGAATATATCGATCAGCGGAGGTGGCTGCCATGAATGTTATGCGCGAAGAAGACATCGTCACCGGCGGCTCCATGTCCGCCGAAGAGGCCTCTGACCGTGCTGCGCGCTTGCTTGATCAATATGGTCACCTTCAGGGTGTTTCGCTGATCGAACCCATGGTGCATGAGGAATTCAATGGTCGCATTACCATGACCTCGTCCTTCGGGACAGAGGCCGCGGCCCTTCTTGCACTGGTCGCAGAAGTTGATCGTGACTTGCCGGTGATTTTCCTTGATACCCGCAAGCTGTTTGGTGAAACGCACACCTACCGTGAAAAGCTGGTTGATCATTTGGGCCTGACCAATATCAAGATCATGCGCCCGGACGAGGAAAAGCTTAAGGCAGATGATCCGAACGGGATGTTGTTTGCCTCGGACACCGCGAAATGCTGCTATTTGCGCAAGGTGGAGCCGCTTCAGCGTGCACTCGAAGGCTATGACGCCTGGCTGACCGGCCGCAAACGTTTCCACGGTGGTGAACGCGATGCGTTGCCGGTTGTCGAACCGGCAGGATCGCGGATCAAGATCAATCCGCTGGCAGGGTACAAGCGCGAGGATATCGAAGACATTTTTGAACATCGCGCGTTGCCGCGTCATCCGCTTGAGGCCGAAGGCTTCCTGTCGATCGGTTGCATGCCCTGCACCGAACGTGTTGACCCGAATTCGACCGATGTCCGTGCCGGACGCTGGGCCGGGCAGGACAAGACCGAGTGCGGCATTCACTACATCATTTAAGCCCAATCAGGTTTTAATGAAAAACCCGGCCATCTGGCCGGGTTTTTTGTTAGATCGTAATGCCCTGAAGTTTTCGAAACAGCGTGACCGCATAGCGGTCCGTCATGCCCGATATGTAATCCATCACCCGCATCAGGCGACTATAGAGGTCGGGGGCGGCCATCAGCTTGCCCGATAACAGCTTGTCGATCCGGTCGGCCTGCGGTGGCAGACGTTTGCCGTGATTTTTGTACTCGTCAATGTCGATGGCTGCACGAACAAAGCTATCCAGCAGGCCATTGATGACCTCAAACCCGGCCATCTCAATCGGCAGGACATGTGGTGCGTTATAGATCTTTTGTACAGCCAGTTTTTTGCACGCCTTGGCATGCGGCCCCAACGGTGTGTTGGCCAGAAGATCGCCTTCAATCGTGCCGGCAAGCAGCGCGTCTTCATGCTCAATGAAGGCATCAACCGCGGCCTTGACCAGATTGCCAATCGCCTTGCCGCGCAGGAAGCCGATCCGGTCGTTTTCCGACTTCTCGGCATACCAGCCCTCAGCGCGCAGGTCTTTCCAGCGCTGTTCGGCATCGCCGTCATATTTTTCCGGGTGGCGGGCAATCGGGGCAAGCGCACGTTCGACTTCCTCGAAGCTGACACAGCCCAGTTCCCAGCCATCTTCAAGATCGACCACGGAATAACAAATGTCGTCGGCGGCCTCGACCAGATACACCAGCGGATGACGCCGCCATGCGCCGTCAAATCCTTCAAGCGGGGACAGGCCGCAAACCTTTGCAATCGCCTGCGCTATGTTTCGTTCGGCCTGATAATAGCCGGGCTTTTTAAGGCCGGTATATTCCTTGCGGCGGGCATCGGGCACCGACGTGCTGCGCGGATATTTGATGAAGCTGCCAAGCGTGCCGTAAGTCAGGTTAAGACCACCGTCAAAGCGCTTCATTTCAAGCTGGCTGATGATGCGCAAGCCTTGGGCGTTGCCCTCAAAATGACGCAGGTCTTCAAGCTCCGGCCCGGAAAGGCGTGATGTCAGCTCATCCTTGGCAAGGCGTGATGTTGTGAACCATTCATTGATGGCGTCCTCGCCGGAATGCCCGAATGGCGGGTTGCCGATATCATGCGCCAGGCAGGCGGCCTGCACCATGTAACCGATATCGGCCACGGTGGTTTCCGATCCCTTGGGCAGGTTTTTAACGATATGCGCGCCTGCCATCAGGCCCAATGATTGCCCGACCGAGCCGACCTCGATCGTGTGGGTCAGGCGGGTATGGACATGATCGTTTTCGGATAGGGGGTGGACTTGCGTCTTGTTTTGTAGACGCCGGAACGAGGATGAAAAAATCACCCGGTCGACATCGATCTGAAACGGGCTTCGGCCATCCGGTGTCGGATAGGGGGCACCTTCGGGCAGGCGAATTTTGCCATCCTTGAATTCAAGCCGATGAGAAGAAAGAAGATCTTCCCAGCGCATTTTATCGCCAGACCCTTGCGCAGACGACGCCACTTTTAAACCCCTGTCCGTATCGAATGTTCTTTTCAGATGTTGTTCGTTGGCAACTTTAACGGGCCGGGGAGTCCGGTGCAATCGGACAAACAGTCTTTGACCCGATTGCACCGCATTTATGGGTGATCAGCCAAAGAACCAGCTTTGCGGGTTATCAATCGGGCGGCCGTTCAATGCGCGCAGTAGGCCGATCACATTGCGCCCGATAAACCAGGCGGTGGTGTAAAGCGCCATCAACCCGACAATCGCCCAGCCCAGAAGCGGGATCCAGCCAATCACGAAGGTAAAGAAACCAAGGATGATGGCATACAGGATGCTGATCCAGAATGTGCGGATGACGAAGGTATAGTGACTGTTGGTCCAGTGATTGTCGTCTTCGCGTGCGATATAGGAAACGATCAGCGCAATCAGACCTGTGGCAAACGCCGTAAACAGGGTTGCGATCATAAGCCCGTAACAGACAAGGGCGGTATTTCCGCCGCGCTCATCGGTATAGCGCGGTGCATTGTCAAAAGACGCATCCTGACCGTGGATATGGTCGTTCATGGATAAAATCCTATCAAAGTTGTCGCAATCCCCATCGCGTCTTTGCCATCATATAGCGCGAAAGTTTATAAAAGCTATCCCACAACAGCATCTTGCGCCTTTGCAGACGCTTTCAGTTCATTTCACGTGGATTTTACGCCCGGTTTACCGTGTTTGGTCTCGACTCTTGGCAAATTCGCCCTACATTTGGCGCCAAGTTGTCTCATTGAGCAAAAAACAGGAACTTCCGCATGTCGGACTATGATTTTGATTTGTTTGTTGTCGGTGCCGGTTCAGGGGGCGTGCGCGCCGCCCGCGTGGCATCGGGATACGGTGCAAAGGTCGCCATCGCCGAGGAAAGCCAGGTCGGTGGCACCTGCGTGATTCGTGGCTGTGTGCCGAAAAAGCTTCTGGTTTACGGTGCACACTTTGCCGAGGATTTCGAGGATGCATCCGCTTATGGCTGGACCCTTCCGGGCGAGCCAAGCTTTAGCTGGAAAACCCTGATTGCCAACAAGGATGCCGAGATTGAGCGTCTCAATGGCATCTATAAAAGCCTTCTGAAGGGGTCGAATGTCGAACTGTTTGAAAGCCGTGCGGTTCTGAAAGATGCCCACACGCTTGAAGTCGGCGACAAAACGGTGACCGCCGAACGCATTCTGATTGCGGTGGGCGGCACGCCGGTCATGCCTGATATTCCGGGCATCGAACATGCGATTTCATCCAATCAGGCCTTCCACTTAGAAGACTTGCCCGAACGCATCGCGGTTGTTGGTGGCGGTTACATTGCTGTCGAGTTCGCCGGTATCTTTGCCGGGCTTGGCGCAAACGTGACCCAGTTCTATCGCGGTGACCAGATTCTGCGTGGCTTTGACAATGACATCCGCAACCATCTGGCCGAAGAGATCGTCAAAAAGGGCATTGATCTGCGCTTGCACACCAATGTTACCGCGATTGCCAAGAATGATGACGGCTCATTGAAACTGACCCTGACGGGTGGTGATCATCAGGATGTTGATGCCATCATGTTTGCCACAGGTCGCGAGCCGAAAACCCATGGCCTGGGTCTTGAACAAGCCGGTGTTGAGCTGAACGACAGAAGTGCGATCATCACCAATGCCGGCCTGCAAACCAGCGTTCCGAACATCTATGCCGTTGGCGATGTCCGTGATCACGTGCAACTGACCCCGGTGGCCATCAAGGAAGGCATGGCGTTTGCCGATACCGTCTATGGCGGCAAGCCGTGGTCAATGTCGTATCAGGCCATCCCGACCGCCGTTTTCAGCCAGCCACCGGTCGGCACCGTTGGCCTGTCGGAGGAAGAGGCACGCGCCAAGGGACTTGATGTCGCAATCTATAAATCGACATTCAAACCGATGCGCCACACCCTTTCGGGGCGTGATGAAAAAACGCTGATGAAGCTGATTGTCGATAAAACCACCGATGTGGTGCTTGGTGCCCATATGGTCGGCCCGGATGCGGCTGAAATCATTCAGGGCATCGGGATTGCTGTCCGCATGGGCGCGACAAAGGCCCAGTTCGACCAGACCGTCGCGGTTCATCCGTCCGCGGCCGAGGAATTCGTCACCATGCGCTTCCCGGTCTCGGACTAGGCCTTCAGTTTTAAGAACAAAAGGCGGGAGCAATATTGCTCCCGCCTTTTTCGTTTTGTGTTGTTTGTTGGTCTTAGCCCCCGGCAAGACCCGGGAAGATGATCAGAAGTGCCACGGCCAAAATCTGCAGGCAGATAAAGGGCAGAAGCGATTTGAAGATATCGCCAAGCGATATGTCCGGTGGTGCCACCGATTTAAGGTAAAACGCGGCTGGCCCAAATGGCGGGGACAGGAAGCTGACCTGCATGTTCATGGCAAACAGCACACCGAACCAGACCGGGTCAAAGCCAAGCTCGCGGACAATCGGAACAAAGATCGGCATGGTCAGAAGCGCGATGCCCACCCAGTCAAGGAACATGCCCAAGACAAACAGGATCAGCATCATGAACAGAATGATCACGGTCGGATCATCGGAAATGCCGGTAATCAGGCTTGAAACGAACTTGATCCCGCCCATCAGGTTAAACACCCCGACAAGCGCAGAAGCCCCGATGCCGATCCAGACAATCATGCCGCAGGTCGACAGTGTTTGAAGCGCCGCTGCCTTAAGCATGGAAAGCGAGAATTCGCGCCGCAAAACGGTGGAAAGGATCACACCGGCCACGCCAACCGCCGACGCCTCTGTCACGGATGCAATGCCGCCATAGATCGAACCCAGCACACAGAAAACAACCGAGATCGGCAAGAACAGACCTTTGAGAAGGCGCATCTTTTCGGCATGCGGGATCTTTTCAGTCTGCGGGGGTGGGGCAATATTTTTGCCGGTATATGACCGAAACAGCACATAGGCGACATAGAAGCCTGCCAACATGAAGCCCGGCAAAAAGGCGGATGTAAACAGATCGCCAATTGAAACGTTTGCGGTCAGGCCGTAAATGATCAAAACAATCGATGGCGGCACCATCGTGCCAAGCGACCCACCGGCACAGACAACACCGATGGCAAGGTTCTTGTCATAGCCCTGACGGAGCATCTGGGGCAGGGCAATCAGGCCAAGCAGGACAATCTCGCCGCCGATAATGCCGCTCATGGCAGCAAGGATCACGGCGACAAAAATGGTCTGAACGGCAACACCACCTTTAAGTCTGCCGCCAAAAAGACGCATGGCATCAAACAAGTCCCGCGCAATCCCGGATCGGTCAAGGATCGCTGCCATCAGCACGAACATCGGCACCGAGACAAAAACAAAGGATGAAACAAATGAATACACCCTGCTGGTAATCAGTGGCACCGCCATCGGACCAAACCAGCCAAGGGTAAAAATAAGGGCAATCAAAAGGGTCACGAACGCAAGCGGCATGCCGGTCAAAAGAAAACCAAGCAGCAAAACGAACATGGCGAGCGTGCCGTATTCAATGCCAAGGGACTGTAATTCAAACATATGGATCTATCCTGTCTCGCCGCTCGCCTTGATTAAGCGTGAGATCGAAAATGGGATCAGGGGCCAACGGGCCAAACATCGTCTATCGGGCGCGGTGTTGCACGAAGCGCGCAGCAAATCCGCAAGATCAATCACTAAGGGTATGTGAGGCCGGCATGATCGGCGCCTTGCGGGCATAGTTGATTGCCTGCACCAGAAACTGCACGGTCAAAACAATCAGAGTGAGAAACAAGAAAACCTTGAGAACGCCGGGATAGGGTGCATTGAAAGCACTGCCGGTGGTTTCAAGGTGAATATCACCGGTAGGCGTGAAAGCCGCACGCTCGACCATCAGCCAGGCCGCCCATGCAAAGAAGCCAGACGAAATCATGCAAACCACGGATATGAAAACATCCAGTGTCTTGCGCATTTTCGGGCCAACGATGTCATAGAGGATGACCACGCGAATATGCTTGTCACGGGCGGCGCAAAAAAGACCGCCAAATACAAAGCCTATGGCACAGATGAACGTCGTTGTTTCATGCGCCCAGAGTGTTGGGCTGTTGAATACATGACGCATCACGATTTCATAAATCAACGTTGCCATCGACAACAGAAAGCCAAGGGCAAATACGTTTGAAGTTTTTGTGATCAAGCGGCCAAGGAGGCCAGAAACGACAAGCGGCTGTTCCTGAACTTCTTCTGGTTCGGGCAGCGGCAAGTGCTGAGGAGTTTCGGACATGTCGAATATTCCTTGTGACAAGGTACAATACAACCCGGCGACGGGGAGGCCGCCACCCCGAAAACGTCTCGGAAGTCGGGGCTTGCCGGATTGTATTGCATCACATTGCCGACAGCGCGGGAATATCGCGCTGTCGGTCAGAGATGATCTGACTTAGATCAGGCCCTGGGATTTCAGATACTCGACAAGGGTATCATAAACGCGCTGAGCGTCTTCTGAACGTGCCGCAACTTTTTCCCACTGGCTGGTGGCAATCTGACGGAACTTCGCACGTTCCTCAGCCGACCAGTTGTGAATGGTGACACCACCTTCTGAACGGGCCTTTGCGACGGCTTCCATGTCTTTCATTGCCAGACGTGCGTCCATGTCATGGGCCAGATCACGGACCGACATTTCAAGGATCGCCTGGATATCTTCTGGCATCGAGTCCCATTTGGTCTTGTTGATCGAGACTTCAAGCATCGGCATGGAATGGAAGCCCGGATAGACCGGATGTTTTGCAACATCATGCAGGCCCATTGCCTGGTTGGTCGAGAACACGGTGGCATCCGCAGCGTCGATCACTTTCTTATCAAGTGACGTAAAGACTTCGGACTGCGGAATGTTCACCGGTGCGGCACCAGCAGCAGCAAACACCTGCTGAACCATGCCTTCCGGGGCGCGCATCTTCAGGCCCTTGAGGTCGGCAACGCCATCAAGCGGCACAGAAGAAACAAACGCTTCGAGGCCCGGGGTTACGGCACCGATGAACTGCAAACCACGCGGGTTAAGCAGGCTGTTCATCAGTTCCTTGCCGCCACCATATTCAACAAAGCGCAGCATTTCGGACGGTGCCGACCATGCGCCAACCGGGTTCGCGATCAGGCCGAATGCCGGATCTTTACCGGTGAAGTAGCTGGTATCGGTGATGTGGCCGTCCAGAATGCCTGCGGCAATCGCATCCTGGGTTTCGTTGTGCTCAACGATAGAGTTGACCGGCAGCATTTCCACATCAACGCGGCCACCCGTCATGGTTTCAACGCGCTCAGCCCATTCCTGCTCCAGTTCAAAGTTCGGCACGCCTGCGGCGTCACTTGACTGGATCTTAAGGGTGAATTCCTGCGCATTGGCGGCAAAAGGCGCCGCTGCGATCAGGGTCGCAATAAAGGTTGCTCCTGCGAGCGATTTAAGAGACTTGGTCATTTGTCTTCTCCCTGGAGTTCCGGTTTTCCGGCGGTGTTATCTTTTACAGTGGAAGAGCCGCTGTTTTCATGGGCTGCGAGGTTGTCGATTGCCATGGCAACAACGGTGTCGATCGGGGCATCAATCGAGACAGTCACACAGTTCTCGTCCGGCCCCGGCGGTTCAAGATCTGCAAGCTGACTGTCTAGCAAGGCGGACGGCATGAAATGTCCGACACGGCGTTCGAGCCGCGTCTGGATCACATCACGTGTACCGTCCAGAAACACAAACGTTACCGGATCAAGTTTCCGGCATAGAAAATCGCGATAGCGCCGTTTGAGCGCGGAACAAGCGATAAACACTTTTTGCGCACCATCGGTGCGCGCATCAGCAGTGTCATCGATGCTTGATCTGGTATGTGCACCATCCGCAACCGCACTTAGCCACGGCCAGCGCATGTCATCATTAAGCGGCTGCCCGCGGCGCATATGTTCGACATTTTCAACAGGATGGTAATCGTCTGCATCAAGCCAGCAGTCGCCGGTCGCCTCGGCAATGCGGCGCGCGACTTCGGTTTTCCCCGAACCTGCGACGCCCATGATCACGACATAATGAGCTTGTCGATGCATTTAGATATTTCCACCCGGTTACTTTTTTGCAGGGCTAATTGTTGCTTTGGTTTGCCCTGTTGTGCGTAATGTTAGCGCTAACATAATGTTAGCGCTAACATTGAGTCAACAGCCTAATATTCAAGGCTCTTGTCGATGTATAAAAGACGTAATAAATGTAGGGGTATGAGGAAACGCAAAGGGGCCGGGCGGCCAACTATTTCTGACGTTGCCGAGAAGGCAGGGGTCAGTACCATTACGGTCTCACGTGCATTGCGCGACCCGTCAAAGGTGTCAGATCACCTCAGGCGCAAAATCAACAATGCGGTGAAAAAGCTTAACTACGTGCCGCATTCTCATGCAAGCGCGCTGGCATCGACACGTTCGAATATTGTTGGTGTGATTGTTCCGTCCCTGACCAACAACGTGTTTGCCGACACGCTGCGCGCCATCTATGACGAACTCGATGACGGCGTGTTTCAGGTCCAGCTCGGCAATTCGCGCTATGTGGCGAAGGATGAAGAACGCTTGGTGCGGACGTTTCTGGGGCAGGGGCCGTCGGCTATGATTGTTGCCGGGACCGATCAGACTGCGGCAACCCGTGAACTCTTGCAAAATGCCAGCTGCCCGGTGGTGCAGATCATGGAAACCGGAGATGACCCGATCGATATGATGGTCGGGTTTTCGCATTTCGAAGGCGGGCGTGCGGCGGGAACACATCTGGTGCAAAAACGCTATAAGCGCATCGGGTTCCTTGGCGCACGTATGGATCCGCGATCTTACCGCCGTTTGGAAGGTTTCAAGGAAGCCATGCGTTCGGGCGGGCGTTATGACCCCGATTTGATCGTGACAACCACCGCGTCCTCAAGTGTGTCACTTGGGGCGGAACTCATCGGGCAATTGCGCGCGCGTCGCCCGGATGTTGATGCCGTGTTTTGCAACAACGATGACATGGCGCTAGGCGCGCTGTTTGGTTGTCAGAAGGCAGGCGTTTCGGTGCCAGGCGAAATGGGGATCATCGGCTTTAACGATCTTGAGATGATGGCCGCAAGCCATCCTTCACTGACTTCGATCCGCACAGATCGTTATCAAATTGGTAAACGGGCCGTGCAGATGATCAAAAGCGTACTTGAGGGCGAAATACCCGAACAGAAAATCATTGATCTCGGTTTTGAGCTTCAATGCCGCGAAAGCACCATGCGCCCGAAGTCAAAAGCGCGCTAATAACTCTCACTCAGGCATTGGAAACTGAACACCAAGCTCTGCCAGGCGTTCACGTGGTCCGGTGATCTTGATGCGTGTTCCGTCGGTATCAAACTGTCGATCAAGGATGGTGATGCCGTCCTCTGCGCAGGCTTGTTCCAGCGTTCCGGCATCTGAAAATCCGGCAAACAGTTCTGTCTCGCCCTGCGGGATGTATTCGATGATCTCGGCAACGTCGCAAACCGCATTGGCCGCCCCGCTATAGGCGCGCACCAACCCGCCGGTTCCCAGTTTTGTTCCGCCGAAATAGCGCGTCACAATCACCGCAACATTGATCAGATCGCGCCCCTGAAGCACCTTGAGACACGGGATGCCCGATGTGCCGGATGGTTCCCCGTCATCCTTGCCGTGTTCAATCAGCTGGCCTTCGTCATTAAGGTAACGATAGGCATTCACATGATGATTGGCCTTGGGGTGGAGGGTGCGCAGTTCATCAATCCGCTTGGCCAGATCGTCATGAAAAACGAGTTCGGCCAGAAAACGGGATTTCTTTTCCTCGGTTTCAGCAAAGGCAGGGCGGGCAATGGTTTTCATGGCGATTGTGCTATCAGAAACGACCTGATTGTGCCAGATGGCATCTGATGTCCTGACGGGAGTCCGTCATCCTGTTGTAGACAGTTTGCCGACCAGAATGACGCCAAAAATGATCAACATGATCAGAACGACTTTGCGGAAGGTTTCGGCATCCATGCGATCACGCACAATGGTTCCGAGTTTGGTGCCAAGATAAACCGGTACCAACCCGGCCAGTGAAATCCACAGCGTTTCGAGGGTGAACAGGCCCAGCCGCGCCAGACCAAGCGCCATGATAATGCTTGAAAGGCTAAACGAGATATTGATTGCCGTTAGGAATCGTTTGGGCTCAAGCCGCAAGGATAAAAGAAAAGGCAAAACCGGCATGACCTGTGATCCGGTAATGCCGTTGATCAAACCGGTGGCAATGCCCGATACCGGGGCAATACGCCGCGCAACCGTGTCAGAAAGAGGCTTGCCGGGGCGAAAAATGGTAATTGCCCCGTAACTCATCAGGACAAGTCCAAGAATCGCCCCGGCCAGAATGCTGTCGACCAGTTCAAGAACTGCCAGCCCAATCAGAATTCCCGGGATAGTGGCCAGAAACATCGGCCAGAACCGGCTTATGGTTTCGCGAAAGTGGCCCGCTTGCGCCATGATGATCGAATTGCTGACAAGCGACGGGATAATCACCAGCGGCATCCCGGCCTTGAGTCCCAGTCCAAGGGCCAGAATCGGCAATGCGGATGTCGAAAAGCCAAGCCCGGTTGCCCCTTTGACAAATGCCGCCACGAAATAGGCGGCGGCGATAATGGCAATTGTTTCAGGGGGCATGGGGCAATCCACGGAGTTTACGGTAACGTGCGTAATGTGCTCATAAATCACGCTTCGCGTAAATGGTGTGATGAATAGGGTGGCGGATTCGCAAACGGTAAACACCTATGATCATACGGTTATTGAACCCATGCTTATGAAGCGGCTTCGTTATGGGTGGAATTTTGCGCCTAATTTTGACGGTTTGGTAAAAAATTGCGGAAAAATGACCCGTGCATGACGAGAAGGGGTGGAAATGCGTTTGTAAAACCCGTATCAAGTCTGGCCCGGTAAAATGACGGGTCAAGCGGGCGGGATTCCGCCAGATAACCGAATATGTGATATAATGGCGGCATGATGATGAACATGCCGGATTGAGAGGAAGCAAATGAGCAAGAGCTGGAGCATTGAAAGCTGGCGCAACCTGCCGATCAAGCAGGTGCCGACTTATCCTGATGCACAGGCCCTCGAGGCCGTAGAGCAAGAGCTCGGCAGCTATCCTCCTTTGGTGTTTGCTGGCGAGGCGCGTGCGCTCAAGGAAAAGCTTGGTGAAGTCGCAGAAGGCAACGCCTTCCTGCTGCAGGGCGGTGACTGTGCCGAAAGCTTCAAGGAATTCCATCCGAATAACATTCGCGACACCTTCAAGGTGATGCTGCAGATGGCAGTTGTCCTGACCTTTGGCGCGTCCTGCCCGGTGGTCAAGGTGGGTCGTATGGCCGGTCAGTTTGCCAAGCCGCGCTCAAGCGATACCGAAACCATCAATGGCGTTGAACTGCCAAGCTATCGCGGTGACGTGGTCAATGGCATCGAGTTCACCGAAGAAGCCCGTATCCCTGATCCGCAGCGCCAGATCCGCGCCTATAACCAGTCGGCAGCGACGCTGAACCTGCTGCGTGCATTCGCGCAGGGCGGTTTTGCCGATTTGACCAAGATCCATCGCTGGAACCTTTCGTTCGTTGATGGCAGCCCGGCGGCAGAACGCTATCGCAAGCTGACCACCCAGATTGACGAGGCGGTTGCCTTCATGGAAGCGTGCGGCATCACGGCAGATAGTGCGCCGCAGCTGCGCGAGACGGATTTCTATACCTCGCACGAGGCCCTTTTGCTCGGTTACGAACAGGCGCTGACCCGTCAGGACAGCCTGACCGGCGAATGGTATGATTGTTCGTCACACATGCTGTGGATCGGTGATCGTACCCGTCAGGCCGATCATGCCCATGTTGAATTCCTGCGCGGGGTTAAAAACCCGATTGGCATGAAATGCGGCCCGACCATGGATGAGGATGACCTGATCCGCCTGATCGATATCCTTAACCCGGAAAACGAGGCCGGTCGCCTGACCCTGATCGCACGCATGGGCGCGGACAAGGTGTTTGACAACCTGCCGCGTCTGGTCAAACGCGTTAAGGCCGAGGGCCGCAAGGTCGTCTGGTCCTGTGATCCGATGCATGGCAACACGATCAAGGCATCGACGGGCTACAAAACCCGTCCGTTTGACGCGATTCTGGCGGAAGTCAAAAACTTCTTTGATGTGCACAAGGCCGAAGGCACCCATGCCGGTGGCGTTCATTTCGAAATGACCGGCACCGACGTGACCGAGTGCATCGGTGGTGCACGTGAAGTTACCGAAGACGCCCTTTCGGATCGCTACCACACCCATTGCGACCCGCGCCTCAATGGCGGGCAGGCCCTTGAGCTGGCCTTCCTGATCGCGGAAATGATCAAAAAGGAACGCGACAGCATCCGAGCCGAACAGATGGCTGCTTCTGCTTGATCCCCTTGAATGGGGAATACATTGATCGAAAAGGTGTCCGGGCAATTGCCGGGCACCTTTTCTTTTTTCGGTATTTCCTGCCATTTGGTGCGTTCAAGTGGGGCTTGGGCGCGATTTGTTGCACAATCAGTATGAATTCGTGAAAAAACATCTACCAATGGGCAGTAAATATTCTTAAGTATGGGTAATTACAGGGTGTTCCTGAGAAACGGTTTGGGGAAGAGGTCGCAACGGGTATGGTGGACGACGCTGAGTTCAGCGCATGGCAAAAGAAGGTAGAGGGAACCAATATTTCCTCGACCACGCTTTTGGCGACCGATTATCTGAACCATTTCAACGAGATCGTCATGTTGCTTGAAATGGTGCCGGATATGCCCGACATGATCGAGGACTGCAAGGAATGGGCGCCGAAAAGCTATCAGGAGCATTTCCGCGAAAGTGCCTTTTCGGACAGGGAACTGGCGATCGAGGCTTATGAGCACGTGCCGGCCAAATTCCGCCAGCCGTTCGAAGAGACCATCGAACATCTTAATACCATCGTCGGCCATGCAATTTCGCAGCTTGAAACCATTATCGAGACCGGTGATGACGAGCTGTTGCGGGTGACCGCCGGTGCTGTGACCACATCGCTTCAGAAATTCATGGATGTCGCCAGTGGCATTATCCACGGTTCGGCCAAAACCATGAGCCAGGATGAGATCGACGCCGCCCTGGCGCTTTGATCGTTTCTGCTGGCGTTATTTTCCCGGAAATTTGCGTGCAAAAGGCTGCATTGCCCATTCGGCAATTGACAGCGCGCGGGGGCGATCCTATTCCAACATCATGACAAAGAAGCTTGCCATTGCGATCGCCCAGCTTAACCCGATTGTCGGTGATGTCACCGGGAACCGGGACAAGGTTGTGGCTGCCTGGGAAACTGCGGCCGAAAAGGGCGCGGAAATCGTCCTTTATTCTGAACTGGTTCTTTCTGGGTATCCGCCAGAAGATCTGGTGATGAAGCCGGCTTTCATGCGCCATCTGCATGAGGCTGTTCAGTTTATTTGCGAACATACCGCCAAGCGCAAAGATGGCCCGGCATTGCTGTTGACCACGCCGTGGGAAGTTGATGGCATCCGCCATAATGCGGTGTTGCTGATTGATCAGGGCAAGATCGT